>JAFUBK010000091.1 GCA_017460245.1 Bacilli bacterium | reverse complement strand
TTTGCTGGCATTGTTACTGTAAATTTGATATTACCTTTTGTTGTTGTAAAAGTACTTGTTTTTGCCACATTATCTACTGTTATACTATCTATTGAAGCATCAAGTGATCCTTTATTTGCTATGGTTAGTGTATATACTATCTTATCTCCTGGTTGTAAGAAAGTTGCTGAAAGTGATGCATTTGTTTTATAACTTGTTTGGCATGTACTACCAGAATAAGTCATTGACCCTGTTGGAACAGTTCCTCCAGTTATTCCGGCTGTTGCTGTATAAGCTGTTGTTTTTGTACTATCAAACCCTACACACCAATTACTATTAATACTTGATGTTCCATTTATAATTAAATTGGTTGAAAAAGCCGCATACCCTATTGTCATTACTAAAAGGACTGCCAATAAACTTCCTATTATTAGGTTTTTTTGTTTTCTTTTTTCCATATTTTTAATTCCTTTATTATCTTACAATCTTATGTTAGCAAAAAAAAAAAAAAAGCAAGTAATATAATTGAAAGATAATTATTTTATGTATAATTATCTATTTTTATATTGTATTTGCCTTTTATTTTTAATGGTTTTCTTTTATTTGTTTTGTGTAAAGAAAAAGTCCATAAGGACTTAAAATTTTATTTTATCTTTTATATAATCTGGCACTTCTTCTAGTTTTAGTGTTATTTGATCCATGGTGTCTCTATCTCTTATGGTAACTGTACCGTTATTAATTGTTTCATCATCAATTGTTATACAGTAAGGTGTTCCAGCAATATCTTGTCTGCGGTATCTTTTTCCTATATTTCCTGTTTCGTCATATGTACACATAAATTCTTTTGAAAGCATTTCATATATTTCACTTGCTTTTTCGCTATGATGTTTTTTTACTAATGGAAGAACAGCTACTTTATATGGGGCAATTGCTGGATGGAAAGACATTACTTCTCTTACACTACCGTCTTCTAATGTTTCTTCTTTGTAGGCACTATCTAATAATGCTAGTGTTAATCTATCAGCACCTATAGTTGATTCTACAATATATGGGATGTATTTTTCGTTTGTTTCTGGATCTAAGTATTCCATAGATTTTCCTGAATATTCTTGGTGACGTGATAAGTCATAGTCTGTTCTATTATGAGTACCATTTATTTCTCCCCAACCAAAACAAAACTGATATTCGATATCACAAGCTTCTTTAGCATAATGAGCCAGTTTGTCATGATCATGAAATCTTAATTTTTCTTCTGGAAGACCTAGATCGGTAACAAAGATTTTGGCATATTCTTTAAAATAGTTATAAAGATCACTGTCTATACCTTCTTTGCAAAATGTTTGATACTCCATTTGTTCAAATTCTACTGTCCTAAATGTAAAATTTCCTGGAGTTATTTCGTTTCGAAAAGCTTTTCCTATTTGGCCTATACTAAATGGCAATTTAGATCTAGTGGTTCTTTGAACATTTAAAAAATTTACGTATTCGCCTTGAGCGTTTTCTGGTCTTAAATAGATGATATTTTTATTGTCTGCGGTAACTCCTCTTTCAGTTTTAAACATCAAATTAAATTGTCTAACGTCAGTAAAATTACTTTTGCCACAATTAGGACATTTTATTTCATTTTTTCTTATAAAATCAACTAGTTCTTCATCACTCATAGCATCGGCAATTATAGAATCATCAAAATCTTCTACTAGATGGTCTGCAAGATGTCTTGTTTTACATTCTTTACAATCAATTAAGGGGTCAGAGAAACTACCAACATGGCCTGATGCTTCCCAAACGCGTGGGTGCATTAAAATATCAGCGTCTACTTCATAAGCATTTGGTCTTTCTTGAATAAATCTTTTTCGCCAAGCATTTTTTACGTTGTTTTTGAGTAGTGACCCTAATGGTCCATAATCCCAAGTGTTGGCAAGGCCTCCATATATTTCACTTCCTTGAAATATAAATCCATATTGTTTGCATAGGTTTACTAATTTTTCCATTGTAACTTTTTCCATAATATCTTCCTTTCTAAAAATAAAAAGAGATTCTTTTCCTGTAAGGACGAGATTTCCCGCGGTTCCACCTTACTTATTCAAAAAGAATCTCTTAAAATATATGACTGATAGGTTTCCAAGCCCGTCTTCGCCTTTAATATATTTACATTTTATTATATTGTTTTGAAAATGTCAATGTGTTTTTTTTATAAACTTTTTTTCTTAAAACTTTTGGTTTGAATTTTAGTTCATCGATTATCATCATTATATAAATGTCTCTTTACTTTCGTAATATATTTTTTAGGTTTGTTTTGGTCGTTATAGTGACATAAATTATACTAAAAATATTGACAAAAATGATAATATGGCAAATTAATTTTAAAAAAAAATAATTTTATAAAAAACTCTTCAATATAAATTGAAGAATTTTTTAATTTTTGTGATTATTTTTTTGATTTTTTATTTGTTACATAGAACATTGTTCCAAGCCCTACAATTATTAGAACAACGGCTACACCAACTATAATTAGAGAAATTGTAGCAGCAGTACTTGGTACTGAAACTATTTGTGGTGTATCATTTTTTTGTGTTTCTTTTGCTGGTACTGGATAGTGTACAGTAACTTTGTTTGTTGATTTCTCTTGACCATTAATTATTGTAGATGCGGTATTTGGAATTACATAATTATCTCCATCTATGTACTTAGACATATCATAACCTGATTTTAATTTAACAGTTAATTGGACAGTATATGTTTTTCCAAATGTACTTTTTTGGTTTATATAACTATCTTTTAATGTTAAAGTTATTGTTTGGGCATTTATTTGTGGTGTAAACATATTAGTAACATTGGTGTCATTTTGGTCAAATACTTTTATTTTACTTGTGCCTTCAATTGTTAAACAATCTTCTAATATATCTTTAAATACCAAGCTTGTTAATGTATTAATATTTTCTTGTGTTGGTAAAAATTGTTCAATTGAATAAGTAAATTCACTATTTTCAGTAATTTCGTCAGATGTTTTTTCATTTACTAGTTTCGAAGGCGTGCTATAATCAAATTTTTCTACTGGAATTCCGCCCATGAACCCGCATCCTGAAGGATGTCCTATAGTTGTTTTCGGGTCATCAGTTGTTACAATATTTGGGTTAGTTGCATAACTCTTATTGTAATAACCATAAGTGATATTTAATGTATTTGCCTCATATGTTAGTGTTAACAAATGCTCTGGTTTTTTACTCATATCACCGGCCAGATTATCCGCGGTATTACAAGTATAACTATTATTACCTAAGTTTGTATCAAAATTATGGGCATAATGAGCGCATTCTGAATTAGATGATTTATATGCATGATCAAATCCTGTCCCTGGGATTACATATTCTATTCTATTGTTTCCTTCCTCAAGAGAATGAATATCGTTATCATATATTGTATAGTTACCACCTATTTTAATTTTTGTTGAGGTTCCTGACACTAAGTATTCTATTTTATAAGTAACACTTGTTGCATAACCACTTCTTTCAAAATTTAAAGTTGGGTATCCCATTTTCTCATCATTTTTCTTTATTGAAATACCAACTTGTGATGGGTAGCTTGTACCAGTTGTAAAATATTTCCAACTAGCAAAAGTAATTTTCATGTCAACTTTTTTTCCATTATACTTACCAACGTTTTTTAATAGAACTCCCGAAGTGTTGGTTTTTGCAGCATTGTTAGTAACATCTAATAGATAATAATCTCGATTATAATCACCAGCTTGTAAATGGGTATTAATTTTGCTGGTTTCACCAAATGTTGTTACAGTGGCTTTTGAAATATCTGGTGTCCAACTGTATTTAGCATCTATTAACTTATTTGTAAGGGTTTCTGCTTCTAGGGCGTTAGCAGAAAATATCATTCCAAATGTTAATACAAATGCAAATAAACTAAATTTTAAAATTTTTTTCATTTTTACTCTCCTCCTATTATCTTAATTCTATATTTTTATGGTTTTACTTGTCAATCGTTTTTTTGATTTCTTTAAGTTTTTTTATTGAATTTACATTATTTTACAATTATAAAATTGATATTATTAATTTGCTCTTTCTTTTTTAGGATATACACATATTAGATGTTTTTTGCTTATCATGAAAAAAATGCAGATATTTTGTATCTGCATTTTATTTGGCGTTTGTTATTTTTTTCTTTTTTAAATTATATAGGTATAGACCTATACCTGTTACTAGCAAACACGTTCCACCAATTGTTACATATAGTGGTATATTTGCGCTTGTTATTGGTACATTTACTTTTTGTGGTATATCAATATATACTTCTTTTTTATTTGTATCGAGATTATATTTATTGTCTATACTGATACTAGCTTGATTTGGGATGATATATTGACTACCGTTTTTATATTTACTTAAGTCATAACCTTTTTTTACTTTCGTAGTTATCATAAAGGTGTATGTGTGACCGTAGAATTTTTTAGTATTATTTTCTTGTTTTAACTCAGCGGTTATTTTTTGACCATTTAATTTTATATCAAACCAGTCAGTCACATCTTTTTCGGTTTCATCTTTGATCGAAATAGCATCTGTATTTTTTATTTCTAAGCAATCTTCTAAAGTATCTATTAATTTGAAACTTTCATAATAAATATTTTCACTATAATCTATTATTTTCTTTTCAATGTTATATGTATATGTTTCTTGGTTATTATATATACTGGTAATATTAGATTCCTTAGTAGTTTTGATTGGATCTGGCTCCAAATAATTATAAACAATGACTTCATTTGTTGGTATTGACTTATTATCGATTGTAAACGTAGCTATATTAGGAATGATGTACCTTCCATCATCTAGATATTTATTCATATCTATACCAGTTAAATTTTCTTTTAATGTTACTGGTAATATAAATGAATATGTTTTTGGAATCTCTTTTCCATTAGTATCTCTCGTTCCATAGAAAGATGTATCTTTCGGATTGATTAATGTTGCGATTATAGTTTGTCCATCTTCACCTAATTTAATGTCAAATTTTGTTGTCCAATTGGTATTGTTGTTATCAACTATTTTTATTTTATCTAATGAAGTAATTTTAAGAGGAACTTCTAGGGTGTCTGTAAAGATAAATGAAGTATAGTAATTGTCTTCAGTAGCTGGCTGGATGATTTTTTTAATTGTATAATTGAAGTCTTTGCCTACGCGTATCTGTTCGGTATCAACTTCTTTAGTTGGAGCGTTTGGCCCTACATAACTAGTTGGCACTTCTGATGTTTCTTTAGTGTATGAAGTTCCATCTTTGTTTGTAAATGCTCTTGTTGCTTTATTTTTTATAATAGCATATCCATTACTATCTTTACTATAGTTGGTAAAGTCGTATTCTTGTTTAACTTTTGTTGATATTACAAGTTCATAAGTTTTTCCGTAAAATGCAGCCTTAGTAAGTGAATCTGCTTTAGCAGTTGCGGTGACAGTGCGGTTAGTTTTATTGATGTTTATGGTAAAATATCCTTTATCACTACCGTCAGAGGTATCGATTACTTTGGCAGTTGTTTTATCCATATCAAATGCATTATCTAATACATCAGTTAATGTAAATGATTTATATAAATATCGTGAAATATCAGTGTCTGATCTATTAGGACCTGGAACTGATTGTTTTACTCGATATGTAAATGTGGTAAGATCATTTACATATTTACTACTAACACTTTTTGTTGGATCAGGTGGCGTTATAGTAATGGTTACTGGCTTTGTAGTTAATGAATTGCCATTGATTATTGTTTTAGCAGTATTTTGAACTGATGATTTTGGACTTATAGCTTTAGTTTTTAATTTCATTGTGAATGTTTGCCCTGATAATGACATTGAATTTAAATAAGAAGTTTTCGCAGTCCAAGTGACAGTGTTGGTGGAACTATCAAAACTAATGGTACCATTTGATGTTATATTGGTATTTCCTTGGTAAACTTCAAGACTTGTATATTCTAATTCTTTAGGAAGGGTGTCTGACATTATAAATGAACTATATTTACCCGAAATATTTACGTTTGTTTGGTTTATTTTTTGGTCAACTTCAAATGATACAGTATCCCCTGTTTTAAATGAGGCTTGGCTTTGTCTTTTGTTTGCGCTGTCTAAGACGTATTTTGTTGGCTCACCTGGATTCCACCAACCAATTCCCGATGATTTGATATTCGTAAGTAAATGCCCAACAGTATCTATGATAACAAAGTTAAAATCACTAGCATTGCTATATTTTAAGTATACTGAATTTTTAGGCTCTTCAACAGTTCCCGGCTGGTAGCCAATTGTTGTTGGTGAATTATTATAAGCAACATTAACATAATCGCTAATGTTTCCAAACTTCATTATTGAATCTGGTGTTAAATATAAATTACTAGCTTGTGCTGATGAAATACCTTCGGTTCCACCACCATCGTTCCAAAGCTCACCAAAACCTAGATATATTGCATCATCACTAGAAACATTTACTTTTTCACCGCTATCAACATAGTAAAGGGTCATTTTGGCTTCAACTGATTTTATTCCAGAAAGTTGAATACGAAGTTTTGATTTTGAAATACAAACAATAGCATTTTTGACAAAATCAGGATCCGTCCATTCATTATATTGCTTTGTAAAGACAAAATGTGATAAAACTATTGTTGCCTTTACAGCTTTTCCTTTATAAGTTCCTATTTTAGCTGGATATGTGATGGTAATAGTTGAGTTCCATGGTTTTCCGCTTTCTCCACTACCCCAGCAAGCAGGTATAGATCCCTCTTGATTAAATGGCGCCGCTAATTGAATAAAATTAGTAAAGTCTTTATGTGTTTGAGAGTCATTACCTTCTTGATCAAATAACCCTGGATGATAAAGCCCATTTATGTCAGTATGCCCAAACATTGGTGGGTTATCAGCCCTAGCATAGGCAATTGGATCATTTTCATCATGTATTTTCCAAGTACAACTATTGTTAGGAACAGCGGTAACACCTTGAGCGCTCCAACCATCGTCTATTATTAATGTTTGTTCGTCACCTAAATAGGTGGTTGCGGATAGAGTATTTGCTGATGTAGCGGCTTTTACTTTGCCTGTTTCTATGCTGCTATAGTCTACAAATAATGCTATAGTACTTATTAGTATTACTGATAAAAATATGTTTATTTTCTTTACCATTTTATTCCTCTTTTCTATGCTTTTATTATTCTATAAATAGATTATAAATTATAAATAGACTGTTGTCAATAAAAAAGTAAGGGTCAACGCCCTTACAGCTAGGTTTCTAATTTTTGAAGATCCATAATAAATTTTTTGCTTTTTAAATATAGACCAGTATATCTTTCATAGTAATCGTTTAAAAATATGTTTATCTCATTTTTCGACTCTCTACTTACTTCTAATTTTGTTATTTTAGAAATATCAACATAGTAAAACATTCTTATTAGTTTTATTGTTTTATCGCTAACTTTTGTTTCATTGGTATAACAATCATTACAAATATATCCTCCTTTATAACTAGAAAGGGTTACAATGTTTGTTTTTTTACCACATATAGCGCAGGAATCAATTATTGGTAAGACACCTAAAAAGTTTAAATATTTAAGTTCAATTATGTTCATTATTACTAAGGGATCAAATCCTTCTTCTATTTTTAATAAAGCCGAAATTAATAAAGATAAGACTTCTTTTTCATAACTTTGCTTATATACACCGCCTGAAAGTTCTAATAAATATGAAGCATAGCTTATTTTTGTAATATCTCTTTTTAAATTTTTAAATTGATTTATTACTGTAGCTTCTTTTAAAGTAGAAAGCTTACCTTCCTTATAATAAATTATAAACTTAGCATAGGTAAGTTTTGATGACACACTTCTTAAAGGACTTTTTAGATTTCTGCATCCTTTAGAGATAACTCCAATAAGTCCGTGCTGAAAAGTTAAAATGTTTAATATTTTTGAGGTTTCACTATACTCTGTTTCATTTATTACAATGCCTTCTACTTCTTCCATAACTATCTTCCTTTTTTACGCATTTGTTCTTTATATTTTAGGTAATATTCTATTTTACCTGAGTTTTGAAATAATTTCCATAATAAATTCATATAATCACCTTAATATTTTTATAGTGAGGCCTTTAAAATGTTTTTATTCAATTTTTTATTCTAAAAAATCTTCATAACCTAAGTCAATTAAATATTTTTCTTTATCACGCCATTTTTTTATAGTTTTAACAAATATTTCTAAATAAACTTTTTTGTTAAAGTATTTTTCAATATCTTCTCTAGCAAGGGTACCTATTTTTTTGATCATTTCGCCATTTTTACCAATTATTATTTTTTTAAGTGAATCACGATCAACAATAACAACAACATTTATTATAAGTTTATCTTTATTATAGGTGACTTTTTCAGTTACACAAGTAATGGAATGTGGGACTTCTTTATCTGTTAGTCTAAATATTTTTTCTCTAACAAACTCGGCAATTTGAAATTCGTCTGATCTATTGGTTATAGTATCGTCTTCAAAATATTTAATTTCGTCGGTTAAATATTTTTTTAAGACTTTAATTAATTCTTCAACGTTTTTTCCTTTTAAGGCTGATAAGGGAACAATATCAGTAAATTCATATAAATCTTTGTACTCATTTATTTTTTGAAAAACCTCTTCATTAGAAAGACCATCTACTTTGTTGATAACTAAAATAACAGGCTTGTCTAACTCTTTAAATTTACTGATGATATATTCATCACCTTTACCAAGTCCTGCTTTGGCATCTACTAAAAACGCAATAACATCAACATCTGATGCGCTGGTATAAGCACCTTTATTTAATATTTTCCCAAGTTTATGATTTGGTTTATGAATTCCTGGGGTATCAACAAAAATAATTTGGCTTTCTTTATCGTTATAAATTCCTTGAATAACATTTCTTG
>JAFUBK010000090.1 GCA_017460245.1 Bacilli bacterium | reverse complement strand
TCTACGAGTCTTACATCAGCACTAAAATCATCAATTTTAATTTTAGCTGCATTACTTGGTACAAACTTAGGTTCAGTAGTCATAATAGTCTTTCCTTGAGCACTTTGTGGAATTTCATCTAAAGTTCTTTTTCTCTCATACTCATCTTCAATATTAGGAACCACTAAATTTTCAATAAACCTTTTAATAAAAGTCGACTTTCCTGTTCTAACCGCTCCGACTATACCTAAATATATATCGCCGCCAGTTCTTTCGGTAATGCTTCTAATAATATCGATCTTTTCCATATAATCCCTACTTTCCATAATCACTTAAATATATGTAAAAAAAATAACGATATGAACAAAAAAGTAATTTTTTTTAACTAGAAGTAGTAATATAACCAAAAACGTCTACAAAAAAGCCAAAAAAACTGTAAAAACCTTTAAAAATTATTGATTTTTATACATAAAAGTGGTATCTTTATAGTGTAAGCAAGATAGCTTAACAAAATAGGAGGTAAAGAACATGACAAAACAAATGTTAGTTAATTACATTGCTGAAGAAGCAGGATTAACAAAAGCTGATGCTACTAGAGCATCAGATGCTGCTATGAGCGGAGTAGTAAAAGGATTAAAAGACGAAGGAAAAGTAACTTTAACAGGTTTCTGCACTTTCGCTGCAGTTAAAAAAGCTGCTAGAACAGGACGTAACCCAAGAACTGGTGAACCTGTACAAATTCCTGCAAGAGTAGCAGTTAACATTAAAGCTGGTTCTAAATTAAAAGACGCTTTAAACTAAGGCTTTCCAGCCTTTTTTTCTTTCTAGAAAGGATAAATAAATGTTAGATATCGCCCTTAAAGTATTAAATAAAATATCAGATTTCGGTTATCAAGCCTATATAATAGGTGGCTATCCAAGAGATTTATATCTAAAAGAAGTAGTACAGACGTTGATATTTGTACTGACGCCACACCAAAAGAGATAATGAACATATTTCCAGAAATAGTTACTAGTAATTCTGAATACGGATCAGTCATTATTTCGTATGAAAAAATAAGATTTGAAATTACCACTTTTAGAACCGAAGGAAAATATAAAGATTACCGAAAGCCTTCAAACATTCAGTATATTAGTAGTTTAGAAGAAGATTTAAAAAGAAGAGATTTTACTATAAATACACTATGCATCGATAAAGAAGGCCAAAAAATAGATTTATTAAATGCTAAAAGTGATTTAGATAATAGGATTGTTAGAATGATAGGAAATCCTAAACTAAGGCTAAAAGAAGATGTTTTACGTATTTTACGTGCCATAAGATTCGCAACAGTTTTAAATTTTGAACTTGAACCAGTTTTAAAAATTTACATAAAAAAATATGGACCATTATTAAAAAAACTATCAAAGGAAAGACAAAAAGAAGAACTTGATTTAATATTTTCAAGTCCAAACAAAGAATATGGAATAAAATTATTATGTGAATTAAAATTAGCCGAAAACTTGGATATTCCTAATTTAAAAAAAGTTAAAATTACTCCGTCAGCAGTTTGTATATGGGCCCAGTTAAACGTTTTAGATAAATTTAATTTTACCAGTAGCGAAAGAGAAACAATCATCAACATTTTAAATTTACAAGATAAAAACTTATTAGACAAAAAAACATTATATGAATACGGATTATATTATTGTACTCTTGCTTGTGAATTACAAGATATTGACAAAACAAAACTAAACAAAATATATTCTCTAATGGCAATTCAAAGTAAGCTAGATATTGTTCTGCAGCCAAGTCAAATATGTAAGATTCTAGATAAAGAACCAGGCGCCTTTTTAAAAAATATAATAAGTGACTTAGAAAATCAAATTTTAGATGAAAAAATCGAAAATAACGAACAAAAATTAATCGATTATATCATTAATAACTATAAATAAAACATACCTTTT
>JAFUBK010000089.1 GCA_017460245.1 Bacilli bacterium | reverse complement strand
TGGATTTGTTTCATAGGTCTCAGCATATATCATTTTTTTGTCTTCAAGTAGGTCTAGGTTGTTTACAAATTCGATATAATCTTTTTTTTCGCTTGCACTTGTAATTTGTTCTGGCAAAAATATTCCAGGTGATTGAAAATAATGGTTATATAGCTGTTTTTCACCAAATATTTGTTCAAATCTTTGAATTATAGGAATGTCCATATTATAAAGGCAATCATTATCTTTACCAAAGAATTTTTGAGTTAGATACTCTGTGTATAATTCATTAAGATAAAAACCAACCCCGCTTTTAAATTGATTGTTTTGGTCTATTTTTATTGTAGAAAAACCACTATTTATCAAATCTTCTTGTTTTTTTGTAGATGAGGTGTGAAACAGTTCATGGAAAATAACGTGAGGATTTTCGAAATTAAGAATTGTAATTTCGTTGTCTATTAAATCGTAGTAGGCTTCTATAAAGTCGTTTTCGATTTCTAAATCATTAGTGTTTTTGATTTTTAAACTTTTAAGATTGTGTAAGAATAGGTTTAAATTTATTTTGTTTAATTTAAGAGTTTTTATAAAATAAGTTATTTCTTTTTCTAAAGCGATAGTTTCTGGGTTCAAATTGTTCGAAATTTGTTTTTCTTTTAATTTGGTTAATGTTGGTTTAAAAAATTTAATTTTCATACTATTCTCCTTTTTCGGAAATTTATTATATATTTTTTTTATATTTTGTCAATTTACACTTTTGAATTATTTGGAGATTTTTGGAGATTGTTACTGTGATTTGCCAAAAAATAATAACTATAATATAATACTTTTGGTGATTTTTATGTGGAAAATTGGAGATGTAGAAATTGCAAATAAAGTTGTTTTGGCTCCAATGGCAGGCATTAGTAATAGTGCTTATAGAAAAATTGCGAAAGAAATGGGTTGCGGACTTATAGTGGCAGAAATGGTTAGTGATAAGGCTATTTATTACGGTAATCAAAAAACAATAAATATGCTTTATATGACGGATTTTGAAAGACCTCTTTCGCAACAAATTTTTGGAAGTGATGTGGAAAGCTTTGTAGTGGCGGCTAAATATATTGAAAAAAATATGCACCCAGATATTATTGATATAAATATGGGGTGCCCTGTTCCTAAAGTGGCAACTAGGGCTCAAGCTGGTAGCGCATTACTTAAAGATCCTAGTAAAGTATATGAGATTGTTAAGGCAGTTGTAAAATCTGTTAATTTGCCAGTTACAGTTAAAATTAGAAGTGGTTGGGATAGTAATAGTATTAACGCGGTTGAAATTGCACAAATATGTGAAAAAGCTGGAGCTAAGGCAATAACGGTTCATCCTCGTACAAGAGCTCAAGGTTATAGTGGCGAAGCTGACTGGAATATAATTAAGCAAATAAAGGAAAGTGTAAGTATTCCGGTTATTGGCAATGGTGATATTAAATCATGTTTTGATGCGAAAAAAATGCTTGATTTTACAGGCTGTGATGCAATAATGATTGGAAGGGCGGCTATTGGTAATCCTTGGATAATAAGAGAAACTGTTAACTATTTAGAAAGTGGTACGGTAATTAATGCTGCTACTGATGAAGAGAAAATTAATATGATAAAAAAACATTTGGATTATTTACTTTTAACAAAACCAGAGAAAGTAGCAACTTCAGAAATTAGAATGCATATTGGTAATTATTTAAAAGGAATGAGAGGAAGCAAAGAGATTAAAGAAAGACTTTTTCAAACAAAAGAAGCTTCTTTAATGAAGCAAATTTTAAATGATTATTTAGATAGAAACCATTAATTGTTTGTGTTATAATGAAAAAGAACGGAAGGTGTTTTATGAGAGCAACTCTTACTTTAAGAGCGGCAGCTTGGATTGTAGATTTAATTATCGTTTTGGTTATTCTTTTTTTTATAGGTTTGATTTATAAACCAGATATATCGGGTCTTGTATCTGCTATGGATTTAATTACTGTAAGTTATGCAGAAGGGTCTATTTCTTTTAGTGATTATATTTTGTCTTTAAGTGAATACTATAAAAAAATGGATGAAGCTAATATTGTTTTAAATGTAATAAACGTTATTGTTTTACTTGGATATTTTGTTTTTTTACCCTATTTTAATAATGGTAAAACTTTAGGAAAAATGTTTAATAAAATTGAAGTTAAAGCGCAAAGTAATCAGGAACTTGCTTTTTGGCAGTTGTTGTTTAGAAATTTAATTATTAATGGACTTTTTTATTTAATTATGGTAATTTTTTGTACACTTATTATCCCAAGTGAAATTTATTTTGTTAT
Organism: Bacilli bacterium; assembly: GCA_017460245.1. Lineage (GTDB taxonomy): Bacteria > Bacillota_I > Bacilli_A > RF39 > UBA660 > Coprosoma. The sequence goes on along the minus strand of JAFUBK010000089.1, from coordinate 7,395 downwards.
TATAACTTGTTTGGGCATTATTCAAATAATACTTATTTTGATTAGTGTTTTAATGGTGATTTATCGTAAAGATCGTAAGGCATTACATGATATGTTTTCAAAATCTTGGGTAGCTTGTTATAAATAGAAAGGGTGGTATTATGTCTATTTATAAAAAAATATATAGTGAGATTAAAAAGGCTAAAAAAATTGTGCTGGCTCGTCATATTGGCCCTGATCCTGATGCTTTAGGCAGTACTTTGGGTTTAAAAGAAATAATTTTAAATACTTTTCCGAAAAAAGAGGTTTATGTTGTTGGCGCACCGGCTAGTAAATTTAGATTTTTAGGAACTTTGGATAAATTTGAAAGCCATATGCAAGATGGACTACTTATTGTTATGGATACGCCTAATATTAAAAGAATAGATATTCCTGATATTAAAAACTTTGAAAAGATAATTAAGATTGATCATCATCCTTTTATTGATAAATATGGAACTTTAGAATGGATTGATGATTCATCTTCATCGACTTGTGAAATGATTATGGATCTTGTTTCTAATACAAAGTTAAAGATGAATTCTAAGGCGGCTTCTATTTTATATGCAGGATTAGTTTCTGATACTGATAGATTTATGTTTAAAACAGCGTCTTCTAAAACGTTTTTAGCGGTGTCTGAACTTTTAGAAGAGTATGATGTTGATATTACTAAGGTTTATGATAATTTATATATGAGACCTTATAAAGAAATTAAATTTCAAGGTTATTTAGCGCAAAACTTTAAAATTACGCCTAATAAAGTAGGATATATAATAATTAGTGAGGATATTTTAAATGAGTATAATGTTGATGTGGCAACACCTGGTAATATGATTAACAATTTTAATTATGTTGAACAGATGCTTGTGTGGACAACAATTACGTTTGATAAAGATGCGAACTGTTTTAGAATTTCAATCCGCTCTAGAGGACCGGTTATTAATGAAGTGGCGGCTAAATATGGTGGTGGCGGACACCAACGAGCTAGCGGGGTAAGATTAGAAAATGTTGAAGATATAAAAAAATTAATTATGGATTTAGATTTGGTTTCGGCTGATTATATGCAAAAAAAGTGAAGATTTATCTTCACTTTTAATATGGTCTATAATAGTAATTTGGGTATGGATAGTAGTAATTGTAATTTGGTCTATTATAACCACCATAGAAAATAGGGGCTACTAGTCCACCTGTAAGGCCTCCTAATAAAAACGGTCCTAAAAATCCACCACCTACGAATCTACTATTTGGTCTAAAATTGTTTCTTGGTGGTCTTGGATTAAAGTTTGTATATGGCATAAAAATCCTCCTTCGTAATATTTTATGTAATTATGATTATTTGGTGAAATAGCTGATAAATTTTATTTATAAACATATAATTTGATAGGTGAAGAATGTGAATGATTTTTTTAGATTTGTTGGGGTGATTGTCTTACTGTTTGGAACTTTTGTTTATACAGAAAAAGTACAGGTGGCTTCAAAAGTTACAGATGAAATTTTATTGAAAATTGATGAAGTTAAAAGTAATTATGAAGTTAAAGCTATAGAGCCTATTATAAAAGGAAATACAATTATTCCTGGTAAAAACGGAAAAGAAATTGATGTTTCGGCAACTTATAATGTACTTGCGCAGTCTTCATCTTTTAATGAAAAATTATTTGTTTATAAACCAAAATATGTAAAAACTAAATTAGAAAAAAATAAAAATAAATTTATTGTTGGTGCCTGTAAAAATAACAAGAGCATTGGATTATTATTTAAAGTTTCTGATAATGATTCAATATCGAAAGTTAAACAGGTTTTAGATAAAGCTAATGTAAAGGCAACGTTTTATGTTACAAGTGGTTTCTTTGAAAAAAATTATGAGTTAGTTATTCGTTTGATATCCGAAGGGCACACTATATGTAATTTAATTAATAATGAGGATTATAATGATGGTAATTTTGCGTGGATGAGTACAATTTTAACTAGTAGTGGAAGTCAAAAAAATAACTATTGTTATGCTTCGTATTTGAATAAAGATGTTTTAAAAATTTGAAATTTACATAATTCTTATACGATTGTTCCCGGTGTAATTATTGATAAAAATCCGTTTATTAATGTTAAAAAAAATATTACTAAAGGAGAAATTATTTCTTTAGAAGTTAATAGGCAACTTAATGATGAGGCAGAAAATATTATTAATTATATTGTTAGTAAAGGTTATCATATATTGCCTCTTGAAGAGCTTTTAAAAGAATAATATTATTTATTTTTAATAATATATAGTAAGGAGGAGATGGGGAATGAAGAAAACAGTTTCTTTTAATAAAAATATTAATTTTAAAGGTCCAATCGCACAGATTAATAGTATTTCGTTAGAACATGAGATTTTTAATCAAAAAGGTGAATATATTTCTGGAAATTTTATTGTAAGTGGGGATTATAAGGTTACTAGCGAAAGCATGCATTTAGATTCATTTAAATATGATTTGCCATTTAATATTAATGTGGATAAAAAATATAATATCGATAGTGCGAGTATTGATATAAGTGATTTTTATTATGAAGTTATTAATGATAATGTTTTGTCGGTTGATATTGAGCTGACAATTGATGAGATTAAAGAAAAAACGATAGAGGAGGAAATTATGGAAGATACTACTTTAGATGAAAAAACTATTGAACCTTTAGAGGCTGATACTGAAGAAGAACGATGTGTTGAAGATGAAAAAAAAGATTTTTCTATTTTTAACAATAGTTATGAAGATGAAAATTATGTTACATATAAAATACATATTATGACTGAAAATGATACTGTTGAATCGGTAATTAATGATTATGGGGTTAAGAGAGAATTACTGGAGGATTACAATGATTTAAATAATATTAAACTTGGCGATAAAATAATTATTCCGTCAGATGAAAATTAATGAGGCTTTTAAAAAGTATTCATTAGTACCGGTAAGATATGAGAATGTTGGTAAAGTACGAATAATTGATACTGATAAAGGGAAGTTTGTTTTTAAAGAAGGAATGCTAAATAAGAATATTTTAGATTATTTAAATTCTAGAAATTTTGATTATTTACCTAAGTGGATAAATTCTTGTGATGATGAATTTCAAATTACTAATTATATAGATGATTTTAATATTCCTTTGGAACAAAAAATTATGGATATGATTTCTTTGGTGGCTTTACTTCATAGTAAAACCACTCATTACAAAGAGGTTGACAATGAGGAATATGAACAATTATATGATGATTTGGATAATAATATAACTTATTTGTATAGTTATTATACTGATTTAATTACAATTATTGAAAGTAAGGTTTATATGAGCCCTAGTGAATATCTTTTAGCTCGAAATATTGGGCTTGTTTACGATACTTTAGATGATGTTAAAAAAAGACTTGAAGATTGGCATAAGTTAATTTATGAAAAAAGAAAACAACGAAGAGTTGTTTTGCACAATCATTTAAAATTAGATCATTTTGTAAGAAATACAGCTTCTTATTTGATTAGTTGGGATAAAGCAAAAATAGGAAATCCTGTTTTTGATTTGTATAAATTATATTTGAATCATGTTTTGGATTTTGATTTTGGAGAAATTTTTAAGGTTTATGAAAAACATTATCCACTTTTGGATGATGAAAAACAGCTATTTTTAATATTAATTAGTTTACCAGAAATAATTAATTTTGGTAATGATGAGTATGATAATACCCTGATGATTAATAAAGCGATTGAGAAAATTTATAAAACTAATGAGTTTACCAAAACAGTCTAAAAGATGAGAAAAAAGCAAATACGATAAATATAAAAAGTAAAAGCAAATTAATTCTAGTTAAAACAAAAAAAGTGATTATTAATTGATAAAAAAGTAAAATTGAACAAACTATTAAGATGAGGGCCCATTTTGTGCGACCTAAGAACCATTTATTCATGTTTATCACCTATTATAATATATTTTTTAAATAGATCTTGGTTAGGAAAAAGGTCTATTTTTTTTAAAGTTCTTTAAATTTTTTTAAAATTATTATATAATTAAAAATAGGAGAGGGTTCTATGAATAATAAAGGATTTATTGCTTCTTCGCTATTATATGGAATGCTTGCTTTATTTTTGGTTATTATGCTTAGTACTTTATCACTTTTAGGTAATCGTAAGCTTTCTATGGATCAAATGAAGAAAAAGGCTTTGAATGATGTAGCTGACAAAAAAACTATGGCTGAGATGCTTAAAGGTTTAGAAGAAGAAAGCTGTGGTGGCCAGTTTGTTTCGGATGATACCGAACAAGGAAGATATATTTATAGAGGATCTGATCCTTGTAACTATATTTCGATTTATGGTACTAAGTATAGAATTATATCGGTTGAATCTGATAATACGATAAAGGTTATTTCTGAAGAGTCTATCCCAATGGTTTGGGATATCACTGAATATTCTTATGGTTTTGATAAAGCTTGGCATTTGCCTAGGCAATCTAGTGTTGAGGAAGACTTTTGTTATGTTGGTTCTGGTACTTATGCGGGTTGTAAATCTTGGGGAAGTAAAATCACGACTTTGGATGAAGTTGGTGAGCATGTGAGTAAGATGTATAAATCGTCTAAATCTCAAGATACAACATATGATTTGCCAGCTGATGAGGCATTTGTTAATATACAATTACAGAATAAAATATTAACTGATGAAATGGACTCGATTGTTGTAAATCACGTTTATAATATTGGTCCGGTTCCAAGCGTTGAGCAAACTTTGAGTGATGATTTACTTCAAGAAAGTAAATATAAATGGAAGGGTAAAGTTGGACTTATGTATGCAACTGATTATGTTAAGGCAAATAGTAATACAAGTGAATGTGGATCATTATATGCAATTTCTTGTAAAAAATTAGCGGACGGGACTTGCGCGAGTAATTATAATAATTGTTATGCAACAAACTGGCTTGAAACGGGATCTGCACCGGCGGAAGGTGAATGGACAATGATACCTCGTTCAGCTGGTAACATTGCTTATGTGTGGAATACTAGAAATTTTGCAAACCAGCAGTATACAGCTGCTTACGAAAGTTCTGGTGTTAGACCTGTTTTCTATTTAATGGCGGATATTTATTATGAAAGTGGCAATGGTAGTATCGACGATCCTTATGAATTTTCAATTTAATTCTTGACAATAAAATTAAAAAAATTTATAATTGTTTAAAAGCGAAGAACAAGAGGAGTAAGAAAAGAATTTTTTTAAGAGAGTCAGTGATTGGTGAAAACTGATAAGAGTTTTTTTCTGAATGTAGCTTGGGAGCTAGATATCTGAATAGTTAGGATATTTCGTAGAAATGCGTTAAATTTAATAAGGTAAGATTTTTCTTACGAATTAAGGTGGTACCACGTTAATCACGTCCTTATTGGATGTGATTTTTTTATTTATAAAGGGAGATGAACTTATGTTGGATAAAAAATACGATCATTTAAAGGTAGAAAATGGCAAATATGACAATTGGGTTGATAATGGATATTTTACTAGTGGAGACACTTCATTAAAACCATATGCGATTGTAATTCCGCCACCTAATGTAACAGGTAAATTACATTTAGGGCACGCTTGGAATACAACTTTACAAGATATTATGATAAGGTTTAAAAAGATGCAAGGATATGATGCTTTGTGGGTTCCTGGTATGGATCATGCGGGCATTGCTACTCAAGCTAAAGTTGATAAGAGACTAAGAGACGAGGGAATTGATCCACGCAGTATGGATAGGGAAGAGTGGCTTAAGGCTGCTTGGAGCTGGAAAGATGAGTATGCTGATAATATTCATAAACAGTGGGCTAAATTAGGCCTAGCACTTGATTATACTAAAGAACGTTTTACTTTGGATGAGGGACTTTCTAAAGCAGTTAGACATGTATTTGTTACTTTATATGAAAAGGGTTTAATTTATCGTGGTGAGCGAATTATAAATTGGGATCCTGTTCAGATGACGGCTTTATCTAATGAAGAGGTTGTTTATGCTGATGAAAAAGGTGCATTTTATCATTTGAAGTATTTTATTGATGGAGCAGATGAGTTTTTAGATGTAGCAACAACTCGTCCAGAGACTTTGTTTGGTGATACGGCAGTTGCAGTAAATCCAGATGATGAAAGATATAAAAAGTATATTGGTAAATATGCAATTTTACCTGTTTTAGGTAAGAAAATTCCAATTATTGGTGATGAACATGCTGATATGTCTAAGGGAACTGGTGTCGTTAAAATTACGCCAGCTCATGATCCAAATGACTTTGAAGTTGGAGAAAGACATGATTTGGAAAAAATTGTTATTATGAATAAAGATGCGACAATGAATGAAAAATGTGGCAAATACGCAGGAATGAATAGATTTGAATGTCGCGAGGAACTTTTAAAAGATTTGGAAGAAGAGGGAATTTTAATTTCTACAGAGGAAATAATACACTCTGTCGGACACTCTGAAAGAAGTAATGCAATTGTTGAACCTTATTTATCTAAACAATGGTTTGTTAAGATGAGGCCACTGGCTGATAGAGTATTACAAACTCAAAATGATAAGGATAAAAAAGTTAATTTTATTCCAGAACGTTATGAAAAAACAATGAAACATTGGATGGAAATCACATATGACTGGTGTATTTCTAGACAGCTTTGGTGGGGACATAGAATTCCTGCATGGTACAAAGATGATAAAGTATATGTTGGTATGGAAGCGCCATCAGAAGAGGGATGGGTTCAAGATGAAGACGTTCTTGATACTTGGTTTTCTTCAGCTTTATGGCCATTTAGTACGCTTGGTTGGCCAGATGATACAGAGATGCTTAAAAGATATTATCCTAACAATTTAATGGTAACTGGTTTTGATATTATATTCTTTTGGGTTTGTCGTATGATGTTTCAAGGCTTGGAATTTATGGATGAAAGACCTTTTGAAGAGTGTTTTATTCATGGACTTATTAGAGCCAAAGATGGCCGTAAAATGAGTAAGAGTTTAGGTAATGGTATTGATCCGATGGATATGATTGAAGAGTACGGAGCTGATTCTTTAAGATTTTATCTATCTACAACAGCGTCAGCTGGCACGGATATTAAATTTGATGAGGAAAAGGTAAAATCTACTTGGAACTTTATTAATAAACTTTGGAATGCTTCAAGATATGTTTTAATGAATATTGAAGAATATAATGAAACTTTTGATAGTTTAAGTTATTCTGACAAATGGATTTTAACTAAACTAAATGAAACTATTAAAAAAGTAACTAAATATATGGATAAACATGAATTTAATATTGTTGGAAGTACTCTTTATAACTTTATTTGGGAAGATTTTTGTGACTGGTATATTGAACTTTCTAAAGTTAATATGAATAATACTACTAAATCTGTACTT
>JAFUBK010000088.1 GCA_017460245.1 Bacilli bacterium | reverse complement strand
TCTTGTAACCGGTTCATTATAAGCAATAATAGCTAAAACTTCCAAAGCCGATTGACTAAGTCCACTATTAACTTCTTCATTAAATAAATTTTTATAATAATCAGAATGTTCTTTTTTAGTAACTAGTTTTAATTTTCCACCAAAACTTTCTAACTTAATTCCTCTTTCAGGACTATCATATTCTTCCTCAAGCTTTTTAACTATTTCATCGAGTTCTTCTTTAGAAATCCCTAAAATCGCCAAAGCTTTTTCAAAAGTTAACCCCTCATCGCCACAAACATACAAAAGTCCTTCTAATACAGCTTTTAAATTCATACAACCTCTCCTTTAGACTGTAGTACAATTTTATCTAAATTATTATCCTGTTTAATAAGAATTTGTCCTTTTCTAGCTAAATCTAAAATAGACAAAAACGTCACAACAACATAATCCCTAGTATATACATCAAAAAGTTCATCAAAATTAATTTTTTTCTTACTCTTTATTCTTTCAAGAATTTCCCTACTACGTTTATGAACAGAATATTCTTTTCTAGTTACAACCGTATTAAGTGGTTTCTCAAAATTTTTACGCTCTTGAAATTTCGCAAAAGCTTTAATCAAATCATCAATAGAAATATCCTCACCAAGTTTTAAACTATCATCTTTATATTCGTCAAAAAAACTCTGTTCTTTAGAATATAAAAGTTGCCTTTCAGATTCCAAAGATTTAAACTCAGAAGATATCTCTTTATACCTTTGATACTCAACCAAGCGGTTAATAAGTTCCTCCTTAGGATTCTCTTCTTCCTCTTCTTCTTTTTCTATTGGCAACAGTTCACGCGCTTTTATTTCAATCAAATCAGCTGCCATAACCAAGTATTCACTATCAATATTTAAATCAAAACTTTCCATTTGATTAATATAAAACAAATATTGATTTGTGATTTCCGCAATATTAATTTCAAAAATATCAATATCAGCTTGCTTAACAAGATGCAAAAGCAAATCCAACGGTCCTTCAAAATCAAGAGTTTTTATTTTATAATCCATAGGATATCACCTTTTTCATTATAACATACTTCAGCCAAATTGGTAATTATATTTGCTTTTAATAATAAAATTAAAGTAGGTGAGATAGGTGGTAAAAATTTTTTTGTTTTTAACAGGGTTTGGTTTTTCTGTAATAGGACTAGTATATACAATTAGTTACCTAAACCTAATAACCTTAGGGTATAATTTGCAAGAATATGGAAAGTTTATTTGTAGAAGGCCGGAATGCTTAATTGGAATATTTGGTCTCATTTTAGTTTTTTTAGTGATTTTTTTACCAAAAGGAGAAGATACAAGTGACATACATATATGATATTTTACTAAATTTTCATAATAAACTTTATGATTTTTACGAATGGAACAGTTCCGATCAAATACTCCACGTAAAAAAAATTCCACTTTTTAACCTAAATAGTAATGATTATTTAAAAATAAAAAATAATATTGTTAAATTTCCAAAAAAATTTACAGATAAACTACACAATAGCGCCATTTTATATAAAAAAAGAAAAATAATAAATTATATGTTTTTAATTACCGACGAAACAGATATAATTGCCATAAAACTAAATAAAAATGGCATTTCAATA
>JAFUBK010000087.1 GCA_017460245.1 Bacilli bacterium | reverse complement strand
TCCAATAGGCATAATACCGACAAGAATATCTTTATCAGCAACATATTTAGCCCCATATCCCACAAATTCATAAGCCTTAACTTTTTTTATACACATAATTTCAGATTTTAAAGTAAAAGCTGTTTTAAGATTCAAATCATTAGAAAAATTAACATCACTTATTTTATTTCTTTTTAAAAATAAATTTCTTTTAATTAAACGCAAACCAGTAGGGGAAGGCAGACTTTGTGAGAAACCATACATAATCATACCAAGTCTAATACCACTAGCAAAATCGATTTTAGGGTGATTAACCAATGTCAAACTTCTACCTAAATGAACAATTTCAACTTTAGATAAATCGATTAAACTAGTAATCTCTTTAAAATTATCTAGCTGCTTATCCCAATATTTATCCCAAATACCACTAGTAGCAAAATGCGTATAAACGCCTTCCAAATAAAGATTAGATTTAATAATTTCATCATAGACCTCTTTAACTTCATTTTTATTTTTAAAGCCCAGTCTGTTCATACCACTATCAATTTTTAAATGACATTTTAATTTTAATTTTTTATCTATAGTTTTAAAATAATCCATATCGGAAACAGTAATCGTAATATTATTTTTTTCGCATATATCTAAGTAATCACTATTAATAGGTTCTAAACACAAAATAGGAATATCTTTATTACGAGCTCTAATGCTCAAACACTCTTCTAAACTAGAAGCGGCCAAATAATTAACACCACCAGCAATCAAACTATTAACAGCATAATCGCCATGCCCATAAGCGTTAGCTTTCACAATTCCAATATAATATTTGTAATCGTATTTTGAAACAATTTCTTTAACATTTTCTTTTAAAACATCACAATCAATTTCCGCATAAGTCTTTCGGTACATAACATCACCTTATCCCTAATAAACATTATATAATATTTTATAATTTAAAGCAATAAAATAAAGGGTAAAGAAAAATTAGAAAGAAAAATAAATTCGAAAAATGTAAAATTGACACAAAAATTTATTCACTTTTTTTAAAGGGTGTGTTATAATTGATGTTAGGTGATTGGAAATGATCGAAACAATTAAGAATACTCTTAATACAAATCAAAACATCACGGGGGAAGTTAAAGAAGACATCATAAAACTTGTCGAAATTTTTAACCAAAAATTTCCAGACATTGATTTAACGACCCTTAATGAACGATTAAAAACTCTAATCATCAAAAGGGAAAGTATGTACTTAGTCAAAATCCCTTGCAAATACAATCCTTATAATAATGAAATTCTCATTAACTTAGGCAAAATCGAAGAAAGTGATGCTAGACACTGGTTTATGCACTGCTTACTCGGAGTTATAACTGCCAAAGATAACTATTATGGTTTTAATAATGAAGAAAATACATTAATCGCTTTAAACGAAGGCTATACCGAAATTCTTACTAACTATCTAGTAGGCGATGTTGAAAATAATTTCTTCACTGATGAAATTATTATTACAAACTTAATAAGTAAAGCCATTGGCGAAAATACTTTATATGAAGCATACTTTAACAATGATTCAAAAAGAGTAATAGAGGCAATGATTGAAGCGGAGGGTAAATAGTATGGTACAAACAATAGATTTTGAACAATATATTGCAAATATGAATGACGATATTGAAAGAAGAAGCAATAATTTGCCAACTAAACCTTTCGCCAAACAAGCTCAAACAGCTCTTATGTTTCCTAAAGTTGCTATAAATAACTCGGAAGGTTTCTATGCTAGTGAAAATTATTATCCAGAAGAGACACGTAACAATTTAGATATAGAAAATAAAACCGTTTTACTTGAAACAATAAAAGAAATCCAAAATACTAAACAAGTAAGTATGCAAAAAGCTGCCTAACCAATTGGTTAGGTTTTTATATAAAAATAAATATTTTTGTAACAAACCACATATTTTGTGTTATAATTGATTTAATCAAAAGCGCTTGTAGCAAAGCATAGTAACAAAAGCACTTATTTTAAAGAGAGCCAGAAAAGGTGGAAGCTGGCAAATAATCTTTTGTGAATTCACTTTGTAAGCTGCATATGCAAAGATATGCCGGTAGAACCGTTATCCATTCAAGGTAAGAAATACTTACAAATTAAGGTGGTACCACGTCAAGACACGTCCTTCTAGGATGTGGCTTTTTTTATGGAAGGAGAATAATTATGGAAAAAATATTAGAAACTTTAAAGCAAGAACTAAAAGAAATAAAGAATACCCAAAAATTAAACGACTTAAAAGCCAAATACCTCGGTAAAAAAGGAAGTATAAGCTCTCTTTCAGCCAAGTTAAAAGATTTGGCTATAGAAGAAAAAAAAGAATTTGGTTCTAAATTAAACAAAATAAAAACAGAAGCTACAAATTTAATAGAAGACAAAAAAGATAAGATTGAAAAAGAAATCTTAAATCAAAAACTAAAAAACGAAAGTGTTGACATTACACTTCCGGCTACAAAAATAAAAACCGGAAGCCCATCTATAGTTGAAAAAGTTATCGAAGATGCTGAAGAATTCTTTATATCAATGGGTTATGATGTCATCGAAGGACCAGAAATAGAATATGACAAGTATAACTTTGAAATGTTAAACTTGCCAAAAGATCATCCTGCAAGAGATGCCCAGGATACCTATTATCTAAAAGACGAAGAACTACTTTTAAGAAGCCAAACTTCACCAGTTCAAGTAAGAACTATGCTAAAAGGCGAGGGGAAAGAACCAATCAGAATGATTTGCCCTGGAAAAACATATCGTAGAGAAGATATCAATGCAACTCATGAACAAGAATTTGATCAGATAGAAGGATTAGTAATAGATAAAAACATATCTTTAAGCGATTTAAAAGGAACAGTCGACACGTTTGTTAAACACCTATATGGTGAGAATGTAGAGACTAGATTTAGACCAAGTTATTATCCATTTACTGAACCATCAGTAGAAATTGATATGAGTTGTATTTATTGTGAAGGATCTGGTTGTTCAATGTGTAAACCAAAAGGATGGATTACTATTTGTGGAGCTGGTATGGTTCATCCAAACGTTTTAAGAGACTCTGGCTATGACCCAAATGAGTGGCAAGGTTTTGCCTTTGGATTTGGTGCGGAAAGACTTGCTATGCTTAAATATGAAATACAAGATATGCGTATCTTCCATGAAAATGATTTAAGAGAAACCGAAAAATTTGATAGAAAGGAAAGCAAATAGATATGATTAGTATGAACTTTGTCAAAGATTACATTGACATAAAAGACGAAAATTTAGAAGATTTGGCTGACAAAATAACTAAAGCAGGTATCAATGTTGAACATGTCATTACAAACAATATTAAAAATCTAGTCATCGGAAAAGTCTTAGAATGTGAAAACCATCCTGATTCTGATCATCTTCATATCTGTAAAGTTGACACAAGAAAAGAAATTACGCAAATAGTTTGTGGTGCTGCCAACGTAAAAAAAGGTATAAAAGTCATCGTTGCTCTTCCGGGTGCGGTTTTGCCGGGTGACTTTGAAATCAAAAAAAGTAAAATTAGAGGCGTAGAATCTAATGGTATGATATGTGCCTTATTTGAACTTGGTGTCGAAGAAAAAACTGAAGAAAACTATAACAAAGGAATCGAAATTTTACCCGATGATGCGCCTTTAGGTGAAAATCCACTAGAATACCTAGGCCTTGCCGATACTTTATATGATTTAGATATTCATAAGCATAAAAACAACGATGCAACAAACCACATCGGTTTTGCATATGAAATAGGAACAATTCTAGGGAAAAAAGTAAAATTGCCAGATGCTAGTTATAAAGAAACATCTGACAGTATTAACAATCACTTCAAATTAGAAGTAAATACTGAAAAATGTACATACTACAAAGCCAAAATGGTAACTGATTTAAAAATAAAAGAATCTCCAAACTTTATCAACAATAGATTAATATCATGTGGCATGAGACAAATAAATAACTTAGTATATATTTCAAACTATGTACTGTTAGAATATGGTCATCCACTTCATTTCTTTGATAAAGATAATATAGGCAGTA
>JAFUBK010000086.1 GCA_017460245.1 Bacilli bacterium | reverse complement strand
CTCAGATACTGTGGTCGCAATTTTAATTAAGTTTTTATAACCGTTATAATTTTGACAATATAAAACAAATTTTTCATCTAATCTAACCTCTAAACCAACAATTGGTTTAATGTCATTTTTCAAACATTCTTTATAAAAATCAATAACGCCATACATATTATCATCTGTAATCGTTAGTGCTTCAAGACCATGTTCTCTAGCCGCTTTAACAAGTGCTGGAATTTTAATCATACTAGATAACAATGAATTATGCGTTTTAATATTAAGCACTGTAAACATAGTCTCACCTCTACCAACATTTTACTATATTTTAATTTATTTTTAAATGTTTTACCCATTATTTTCATATAATTATTTGACTTATCAAACATTTTATGATAAAGTTATAAAGCGAACGGAAAAAACCAAAGGAGGAATATTATGGCAAAAAAAGTAACAAATAAAAAACCTTTATCTGGAAATCGTAGATCTCATGCTTTAAATGCCACTAAACATGCGTTTAAAACAAATTTACAAACAATTACTATCAACGGTAAAAAAGTAAGAATGACTGCCAGAGAAATTAGAACTCTAAATAAAATAATGAACTAAAAACCAACTACATAGTTGGTTTTATTTTTTTAATCTTTTAATTTTACATGGATCATTATCCATCATATTTTTATTAACTTCAAACACATAATTATTCTTATCAAAACCAAGGCCAGTATTTGTATATCTTAAAACCTTAAGCACTTTTTTATCAATAAGCGGTAAAAGCATTTCTTTGTCTATAACCTCAACTTTCTTTTTAGCATTAAAATGATTATAAAAAGTAGCAAAATCTTTACAAGTTAAATTCCCATTCATCGATAAAATATATTGTAAAGTTTGATAATCCTGAAAACTTAACTCTTCATTTAAACTCTCACTAATTGAATTTATTAAATACTCTTTTTCCAACTCTAATTTTACATTTTCCATCATAAAATTCAAAAAATAAGTAGCATTTTTAAACTTTTTAACATCTCTAATCACTTTATAATATTTGTTTTTAGAAAGTGTGATTGCTATATTAAAAATAACATAAGAGTTAGCTTTATTATTAAGTAAATACCATAAAGCTAAAGTTCTACTGGTTCGACCATTTACATCAAAATAAGGATGAACATATACAAGATAAAAATGAACAATTTGTGATTTAATAAAATAATCTGTCGCTGTTTCAAATTCGTTATCATTATCCAAATATTCAAACAAAGAGTCCATATACTCTTCAACATAACAAGCACCAATTCCGTCATCGGGTTCTTTAGCCAAATCCTTAGAATAATATATATACACAGGACCATTTCGATAAAATTTGCCCATATTAGAAACATCATAATCATTTAATAAACCTTTTGAAAGCATATCATAAAGCTTGCGTAAATTCATAGGAGTTATTTTTGGTTGTTTCAAAATCATTTGGTATCCATCATACAAATTAGTAATTACTCTTTTTCTTTTTTCATCAGCTAAATGACTATAATCATTTGTAATAACTTCTTTAATAACTTCTACATCGTCATTATAACCCTCAATACTATTATTAGCTTGAATTTCTTGACAACCTAAAAATTTTTCAGCCAAATTTCGATTATCTAAATATTTGCCAGGCCCATCTAAAAACTCCTCCAGTTCTTCTTTTAATAAAACTAATTGATCTTTTTTATAAAAATAAGGAAATGATTCAGTTTTTAAAGGCAAATATGTTGTATTTCTAAATCGCATAATATCAACCTCGTTTAAATATTATACACTAATTATATAAAATTGTATTATTTTTTGTAGCTGACGAACCGAAAGATTCTATTACTTTGTTATGTAAAGCCGTTTTTCTAATTTTAACAACAAAAAAATAAGCCAAATCGGCTTATTTTATAATAAAACTAATACCTTTTTTTTCATTTCGAACATTTATGTCATAACCTAGTAGAGAAACCGTTTGTCTGACAATTGATAGTCCGAGTCCAAATTGACCTTTCATTCCTTTACGGTAAGGAGAAAAAATCTCATTTACAATAGCCTCATCAATATTTGGCCCGTCATTATAAAATATAATTTGATGACCCTTAACTGTTATTTTTATTTCCTTTTCTGCATAACGCATAAAATTACTTAAAATATTATCAACAATAGCTTCCCACATATCATATGAACCTTTAAAAATAGTTTTTTTATCCGTAATATTTATTTGCCATTTGATATCCGGTCTAGTAAGTTTAAATTTTGACGAAGCATCAGTTAAGATATCCACAATATTAATAGTTTCTTTTTTGTAGTTATCTGTATCTTTCATATAGGTTAGTTTATTAAAAAATTAGAAATAAAAGTACACTCATTACTATATTTAAATAAACTAACATATATGAAAGATACAGATAACTACAAAAAAGAAAATATTAATATTTTGGATATCTTAACT
>JAFUBK010000012.1 GCA_017460245.1 Bacilli bacterium | reverse complement strand
TTTAGAATTTAAAAGTCGTTCATTAAAACTACTAGCCAATTCCATACCTTTTTCATCATTACCAATTGGAATAATAACTACTTGTTTTGGGGCAATACGTGGTGGTAAAACCAAGCCAAAATCATCACTATGAACCATAATCAAACCACCAATCATCCTTGTAGTAGTTCCCCAAGATGTTTGATATACATACTCTTCCTTGTTTTCCTTATTAGTAAATTTAACATCATAAGCTTCTGCAAACTTTTGGCCAAAATAATGAGACGTACCTGATTGTAAAACTACCCCATTATACATAAGTGCTTCATTAGTTAAAGTATATTCTGCACCAGCAAATTTTTCCTTTTCCGTTTTTTGACCCTTAATCGAAGGAATAGCCAAAATTTCATTATGAAACCAATGATAAACATCAATCATCTGATTAGTTTCTTTTTCAGCTTCTTCCTTAGTTGCATGTATCGTATGACCTTCTTGCCATAAAAATTCTCTACTTCTTAAAAACGGTCTAGTCTCTTTTTCCCATCTAAAAACATTACACCACTGATTATAAAGCATAGGCAAATCTCTATGTGATTTAACATGAGTTTTATAATAATCGCAAAATAAAGTTTCCGAAGTTGGTCTTATAGCAAGTCTATCATCTAATTTTTTCTGACCACCTTCAGTTACCCAAGCTACCTCTGGCGCAAAACCATTTACTAAATCAGATTCTTTTTTAAGTAAGTTTTCAGGTATTAGCAAAGGCATTTGACAATTAACATGCCCCAGTTCCTTAAATTTTTTATCTAAAATTTCTTGCATTTTTTCCCAAATAGCATACCCATTAGGTTCAATAACTATACAACCTTTTACCGCTGAATAATCTGCCAAATGAGCAGCTTTAACAACATCTGTATACCATTTAGCAAAATCAACATCCCTAGACGTAATAGCATCGTTTTTCATAAATATTCCTCCTTATAATAAAAAAGACGGCCCCAAAGGAGTGCTTAAGCACGGTACCATCCTTAATTTACTTAATTATAGATAACGGTTTTACCCGGAAATGTTTTCATTTCACAAACAAAGGTAGGAGCTAAATAATATCATAATTTGGTTCACACTATCCCAAAATCACTTTATATAATAATTTATTTAACATTCCTTTATTATCGTTTTATTATATACTTCTTCTTCTCAAAAATGCCGGTATAACATTATCACTATCATCATGATCAGGCAAAGTTGCTTCAGCACTTTCTCTACTTGCATGACCAGGAAGTTCTTTTTGATCATCATCAAAACCTGTCGCAATAACCGTAACAATGATTTCATCAGTAAAGTTTTCATTGATAACCGCACCAAATATTGTATTAATATCTGTATTAGCAGACTTTCTAATAGCTTCAACAGCTTCTTCAACTTCGAATAAAGTTAAGTTAGGTCCACCAGTAACATTAATAATTGCATCAGTTGCCCCATCAATACTAGTTTCTAATAGTGGGCTTAATACTGCTTGATTAGCAGCTTCAATTGCTCTATCTTCACCAACACCAGCACCAATACCAATTAAAGCATTTCCTCGTTTTTCCATAACTGCCTTAACATCAGCAAAATCCAAATTAATAAGTCCAGCTACAGCAATTAAATCTGAAATAGATTGAACCCCACGTCTTAAAACGTTGTCAACTTCTTTAAATGAATCTAAAAGTGATGTTGACTTATCAATAATTTCTCTTAATCTATCTTTAGGTACAACAATTAAAGTGTCAACATGTTTTTGTAATTCCGCAATTCCTTCTAAGGCTTGTTGCATTCTTTTTTTACCTTCAAATGAGAATGGTTTAGTAACAATACCAACGGTTAAAGCTCCAGCACTTTGCGCAATATCTGCCACAACGGGAGCTGCTCCCGTACCAGTTCCACCACCCATACCACAAGTGATAAATACCATATCAGCATCTTTAATAGCTTCTTCTATTTCATTTTTAGACTCAAGTGCTGCTTCTTTACCTATTTGAGGGTTTGCTCCCGCACCAAGTCCATTAGTAAGTTGTACTCCCATTTGAATTTTAGTTTCAGCCAAAGAATTGTTTAGAACTTGGGAATCAGTATTTGCCACAATAAAATCTACTGCTTGTACACCTGATTCAATCATTCGATTAACAGCGTTGTTTCCTCCGCCACCAATACCAATAACTTTAATTTTTGCTAGTTGATCCATTTCTAATCCAAACATTAATAATCCTCCTATTCGCCAAAAAAGTATCCAAATACCTTTCCTAGCATTGTATCGTTTGATGTATTTATAAAGTGTTTATTTGGTGATGAAATCATTTCCATATCATCATCACTAAGCATTGTGTAATCTTCGCCTTTTAATTTCAAGTTATTGATAAAATAAATCAAATTACCTAAAGCAGTTGAATACTTATTGTTTCGTACACCTACCATTTTTATTTTACCAACAAATGAATTTACCCCAAAAATATTCTGAGCAGTATCTTCAATATTTAAAGCATTACTACCCCCACCTGTTATTATTATATACTGAATTTCTCTATTTGTTAAGAGTTTTAACTCATTTTTTGCTAAAGAAAATATTTCTTCTATTCTTGCCATAACAATTTCAGATACTTCTAATTGATTAATTTTAATCTTTATACTATCGTTATTAATAGTTTCATATGTATCTTTTTTATTCGCATATTTTTTGTCAGCTAAAGCAAATTTTTCTTTAATTTTCTTAGCTTCTTCAGGTTCAATATTATACATATAAGCAATGTCGTTATCAATATCTTCACTACCCATATTAACAATTTTAGTATTAACAGGAATAGCCTTATTATATAAACTTACAGTTGTAATATCACTACCAATATTGATAATAGCACCTATTTTTTCGTCGATGTCTTTATTCTTAAAAGCATAAATGTCTCCAATACTAGTAACTGAAATATCAGCTATTTCAACACCAATGCTTTCAAGTACACTAGCTACTGAATAAACATTTTTTTGCGGTGAAGATATCATCATCGCTCTTCCAAATAGTTTAGATCCAGGAAAGCCTTTAGGATCTTTCATTATAGTTCTATCATTAATTTTAAAATCAATTGGAACTAAATTTACAAATTCCATATTAGCTGGTAATCCACTTTTAATTCCTTGTTTATAAACATTACTAATATCTTCATAGCTTATAGTATCGTCTATAACCTCTGTCTCTCCTTTGATAATCTTATATTCTATTTGAAAACTAGGTATAGAGGCAATAGCTTTATTAATTTTAACCCCAAGCATATCCTCTACTTCTTGTAGGGCATTTTTTATACTTTCAATTACAGCATTAGGATTTGTAATCAAATCTTTTTTAATGCCTTTTGATTCTACAGACGTTGCAGCAAGTAAATTCAAACGATTACGGCATAATTCACAAACAACAATTTTTATAGAATCACTGCCAATATCTACGCTGGAATAAACATGCTCCATACCATCATCTCCTACAATAGTTTAATTATACTATATTTTTCACAAAATGCAAAGTAAATGTCAAAAATTTAAAAAAAAACTGAAAAATTACATTTTCAGTCAAATCTATTCAAAAACCTTAAAGTATTCACCAGAATCTAAATATAAAATCCCTTTTTTATTATCAAATTCTTTAATAATTTCTAAATAATGATTAATCTTATTAAATTTGTTCAACGTAAGATAAACATAATTACCATCATTCATCGTTATCAAAAATCTTTCCTCATCAACATCATTAGGGTCATATTTTATTTCTGACATTCTTTTAACAATACCATAATCAGTATCATTCATTTCTTTTAAAAATTCCGCATAAATCTTATTTGGCACATAATTTATCAAAGTTGGAACCGGAAAATTATCCTCTACTTCAGTACCGTTAGACAAAACCGTTTTACTATTAGGAACATAATAAAACAAAGGTAAATTTTCTTCTACTTCTATAGTAACTTCCGTAAACCATTCTTTTTTTACTTTAGCTTTGTTAATATAAGGCGTATCCTCCAATTTATTAGATATCTGGCTAGAAAACATTTTCATAGTACTAGGGCGCTTATCAAGACCAGCTAACTTTATTATCTCCCAGTCGGAATATAAACTATTTCCCTTAACTACAATGCTATTTATTTTAGTATTATATAAATACATAACAAATAAACTTATTAAAGCTAAAAATATAATAAATCTTAAAAAACTTTTAAATTTTAACTTTCTTTTTTTTACTTTTTTCTTTGCCATAAAATCACCTTTTTATTCTATGAATTCTTGTTCAGTCACTAAATTGATATTATACTTTTTAAATGCTTCTTTTTTAATTAAGTTAACTAAAGTTTCAATATCTTTTCCGCAAGCATTTCCCTTATTAATAATAAAATTAGCATGTTTTAAAGACACAAATGCATCACCAACATTTTTACCTTTAAAACCTAACTGTTCAATAATCCTCCCAGCATAATCACCATCGGGATTTCGAAAAACAGAACCAGCTGAAGGATACTCTAGCGGTTGTGAAATTTTGCGCTTTTCTTTTCGCTTTTTAATAACATCTAATATTTCTTTTCTATTTTTATGTTCTAATTTAAATATAGCTTTTAAACATATAAAATTATTTTCTTGTAAAATGCTTTTTCGATAACCAAAAGCCATTTGTTCTAAAGACAAAGTTTGAACTTTTAAATCACTATTTAAAATAGTAACTTCTTTTATGACACTAGCCATATCTTTTTTATAAGCTCCAGCATTACCATAAACACTACCGCCAACAGTACCCGGAATGCCTGAAGCAAACTCTAAACCAGATAAACCCATATTAGCTGTTTTTAAGGCTAATTTAATTAAGCTATATCCGGCACCTACTGTAACTTCATCATCATTAACTAAAAACTCATCGAAATGATCAAGTTTTATAATAGTCCCATCATAATCAGAAGTAAAAACAACATTAGAGCCATTTCCTAAAACCATATGTTTTTGACCTTTTAATTTTTTTAAAACATCAGTAAGCTCTAAAGTATTTTTAGGATACACAACTTCTTTAATTATGCCTTTCAATCTATACGTTGTAAACTTACGCATATCAGCATTAATCATTACTAATCCTTTTAAGTTCACTATAAATCTTAAGCGCACTATCTTCTAAACGTAATTTTTTTAAATTTTGCCTCAAATTATGTAATTTAACTGAATCATCAATTACACTATCAATAGTTTTAATCAAAATATCATCTTTTAAATCTTTCTCTTCAATCATAATAGCCGCGTCATTTTTAATCAAATCTAAAGCATTAACATATTGGTGGTTATTAGCTACATATGGAGATGGAATCAAAATAGTTGGTATCTCTAAAGCAATAATTTCACTTAAAGTAGACGCGCCAGCTCTAGATACCATCAAATCCGTTCTTTTCATAATTTTACTAAGACCTTCATAAAAAGGCAAAATTTTAACATTCGAAGGAAATCTGTTTTGAATAACTTCTTCATAACTACCTTTACCAGTTATTAACAAAACCTCATAGTGTTTATTTTCTAAATTATTTATA
>JAFUBK010000085.1 GCA_017460245.1 Bacilli bacterium | reverse complement strand
CCTTTTATACTGCGGTGTATCCACCATCTATAGGTAATACTGCGCCCGTTACATAACTTGCTTCATCGCTTGCGAGGAAAATAACTCCGGCATTTAATTCGCCTTCTTTACCGTATCTTTTCATTGGAACATGGGTTTTGGCAAATTCTTGAAACTTCTCGGTATCTAATACTTGTGTTGTTAGTTCAGTATAGAAGTACCCTGGACATATACAGTTTACGGTTATATTGTATTTAGCTAATTCGGCAGCGGCAGCTCTTGTAAAGTTAACCACTCCTCCTTTTGATGAGTGATAAGCTATTGTTGGTATTTCATCATTTCCTACAAGTCCATATATTGAAGCTATATTTATAACTCTTCCATAATTATTTTTCTTCATTATATTCCCAAAGGCCCTAGTCATTTTGAAGACTGATGTTTGATCTGTGGCAATGGTGAAATTCCATTCTTCGTCCTCCATTTCTAGTACACCTTTGTCTTTAGATGAACCGGCGCAATTTACTAAAATGTCTACTTTACCAAATTCTTCTTCGGCTTTTTTGGCGGCGTTGTTAATGTCTTCTGTGGATGTTACGTCACATTTTATTGGTAAAACTTTTACATGTTCTTTTTCTAATTCTATTTTTAATTCTTCTAACTTTTCTATTCTTCTAGCCAAGATTACTAAATCAGCCCCTTGTTTAGCTAAGGCTTTGGCCATTTGCTTTCCAAGTCCTGATGATGCACCTGTAATTACGGCTACTCTTCCTTTTAAATTAAACATTTTATCACTCTCCTACTGGTTTTATTATATAATTTTTATTTATTTGATTCAATATTATTTTCTAAAATATCTATTACTTCTAGTAATGATTGTACTTGATATGTGGCCATTTTTATGGTTTGATCTTTTAATATATCAATATCGGGAATTAGAATTGTTTTGCATCCGGCTTTATAAGCGGCGGTTATTCCGTTATTTGAATCTTCTAAAACGATGGCCTCATTAGGTTTTACATTTAATAACTCGCAAGTTTTTATAAAAATATCTGGATTTGGTTTACTTTCTTTAAAATCCTCTCCACTTACTATTTTGTAAAAATTATTTTTGTCTATATTTGTTAGTTTTAAGTAATCATTGATTACTTTTTTTGTACTTGATGAGGCAATTGCAAGAAGATAGTTTTTGTCTTTTAAATAACTTAATAATTCTAATAAACCTTTTTTTGTTTTTAATCCTTCTTTTTTTATTTCTTCCTTCATTATATCGCGACTTATTAGATAGAACGTTTCAAAATCAAAGGTATTTCCTAAATGTTTTTGAAAAATATTTTTAGTGGTTTCTTTATTAGTTCCAATACAAAGTGTAGGGAGCTTTTCTGTAATTTTATATTCCATTTGCTTACATGCATTAATGGCACTACTTACCCACAATGATTCGGTATCAAACATTAATCCGTCCATATCAAAAATGATTGCCTTCATTTATCAACAACTTTATCATATCACAAAAATAAAAAGCCACCAAGTGACTATATCATTTTATCAATGTCTTTTGGGACTTTATCATTAACTACAGCTTCAATTATTTTGTCTTCTTTTTCTTTTGATACTTCTCTGCCGGTCATTTGTCCTAATTCATGAATTACTTCCCTTAATGTGGTTTCGTTTTTTAAATCATTTTGTTGTAGTTTGGCGGCTAAATCTAAAATTGTTTGTTTACCAACGTTGGTCTTTTTTTCTACCTTATCAAAAAAACTATCTGAAAATCGCAAATACATCAACTCCTACATTATTATATGTTTTTTGTTTAATATGGTTATTATGTATTAATTACTATAATGAAATATAGTTTTACTAAATAAAAAAGCCTTGATTAATCAAAGCTTTGGTCTTCTCCTTTGTTTTTAAAATTTAAAACTATTGGGGTTCCTTCGAAATCGAAATTTTCTCTTATTTTATTTTCTAAATATCTTTTGTATGAAAAATGTAATAAACCTTTACTATTAACCTGGATATTAAAGGTTGGTGGACATGTATCTACTTGCGATGCAAAATAGATTTTTAGTCTTCTATTTTTATATGTTGGTGGCAAGTTAAGGCTGTATGCATCCATAATAACATTATTAAGAAGACTTGTTTTTATTTCTTTATGGGCGTTTTCATTTGCCTTAATTATCATTGGCATTAGTGTATGAACACGTTTTTTTGTTAAGGCTGATAAAAATACTATCCTTGCATATGGCATGAAGGCAAAATTATTTCTTATTTCTTTTGTAAATTCTTTCATTTGTCTATCTTTGTCTTCTATTTGATCCCATTTATTTACAACTAGAACAACAGCTTTTCCTGCTTCTATTGCATAACCGGCTATGTGTTTGTCTTGAATTGTTATTCCCTCTACGGCATCTAATACTATTACACACACATTAGAACGGTCAATCGCTCTTAGGGAACGAAGCAAACTATATTTTTCGACTGTTTCATACACTTTTCCACGTTTTCTCATACCAGCAGTATCAATGACAATAAATTTTTCACTATGATAGGTAAATTCTGTATCTACAGCGTCTCTTGTTGTTCCAGCAACATCACTTACAATTACTCTTTCTTCATTAAGAAGAGCATTTACTAAGCTACTTTTCCCAACATTTGGTCTTCCTATTATTGAAAATTTTACTTTATCATTATCTTCTTCTTTAGTGTACGGCTTAAAATCTTTAGTTATTTCATCTAAAAGATCTTCAATGCCAAAGTTTTGTTCACCACTTAATTGTACGTAAGAATTAAACCCTAGTTCATAAAAATCATAAATGTGATCCTTAAATGATTTTGTATCGGCTTTGTTGATAGCCACTACGACTTCTTTTCCACTTTTCATAAGCATTTCTTTGACTATATGATCGTTAGCGGTCAAGCCTTCTTTGCCATCAACAACAAATACGACAACATCGGATTCGTCAATAGCAAGCATAGCTTGTCCTTTTATTTCTTTATTAAAATCGCCAGTTTCCATGTCTATTCCACCAGTATCAATTAAATGAAAGGAATAATTTTTATAATTAACAGTTCCATAAATTCGGTCTCTAGTTACTCCTGGAGTATCTTCAATTATTGCTTGTTTTACTCCAATTAAGCGGTTAAATATTGTACTTTTCCCAACGTTTGGAGATCCGACTAGGGCAACAGTTGGTTTATCCACGTTATCACCTCACTATCTTGGCTTTTTTGAGTATTTTATACGATTCTTTACCATAGATTATTTTTTGAATGTGTTCGAGAATTTCTTCTAAGTTAGTTTTTTTGTTTTTGGCTTGTAAATAAATTTTGTCTAGATTTTTATAAATTATGAAGCTTTTTTTCATATTACTGTCAACGTTTGAAACTTCATACAAAAAATTGTCTTTTTCTACTTTTGTATTAAACTCTATTTTATTTGTAAAATAATCTAAATATTCTAACTCTTCTTTTTTTATATTAATTATTATTCCATAGTTATCATCAATAAACATCATCATTTCATAATAACCACCAAATTGTAAGTCGTAACTATTTTGAAGTTTATTTAATACTTGCTTTATATATTTTTCTATGGTTTCTTTATTTTCAAAATCAACGTTTTTAATATACAATTTATTTAAAAACAGGGTTATTATTTTTTCATTTACAAGCACTTTCATCTTATCACCTATGATAGTTTATGAAAGAACAGTACAAATGAACCTAAGAAGTTATCTCTATTTTTTTTAGAATCTCTTCTTTTCCTAATTTACTAACATTTGAGAAAAGAATAAAGTCATCACCTACTACTAAATCTAAATCCTCTAAAATTAAATTTCTTTGTTTTTGATGCGACGTTATGCCTACTTTATCAGCTTTAGTTGCTACTATAGTTACAGGAATTTTATAATATTTTAAATAGTTATACATTAAAATATCATCATTTGTAGGTCGATGACGAAAATCAATAAGTAAAAAAACTTGTTTTAGATTTTTTCTATTTACGATATAATCTTCAATCATTAGACCAAATTTTTTTCTTTTGGCTTTTGATGTATTTGCATAGCCATATCCTGGGGCATCGACTAAATAGAACTGTTCATTTACATTATAGAAATTTATCGTTTGAGTTTTACCTGGCCTTCCTGAAATGCGGGCAAAATTTTTTCTATTGATTAAAGTGTTTATAAAACTACTTTTACCCACATTACTTCGTCCTATTAATAAATATTCCGGTAGCTCATCAGTTGGAAATTGACTTCTTCTTACTGCCGATATAGTTAAATTAACTGATTTTATTTTCATTTTCATCACCTAACTGTGTTTAAAATTATAACAAATATAAGGTTTTATGTCAAAAAAGCCTTTTACTTTTTTTGTTTTCTTTTTAACTTAGCGTTAGCGTATTTCAAAGCTTTTACGGGTCCAGTTGTAAAGATTCCTTTTACAGTTTGGGCCATACTTTGACTTTTATTCTTTTGCGTTAAAAATTCTCTTACTTTGACACTTAATTCTTCTTTTGGTACGTTTTGCAAATAGTCTTTTAATTCTTGAGGCATTTTTTCTATGTCATAATCATCTGTAATAATTACATTGCCGTTTTCAATATTAAGTTTTGAACCATACTCTGCTTGATAAAAATCATATCTTCCTTCAACGATGTTTTTTACTTTATCTGGATTTTCCGCTATTCCCATACGAGTATCACCGATATATGACAAAGATCCTAAAGAAATGTAAAAATCCTTTTCTTTGGTATTTTTTTCTAATAGCATTTTGGTAGCGCTAATGCCGGCAGTTCGATTTTTTTCAATGGCTTTTTCAATTTCTTTAGTAGATTTTGCAATTAGAATCGGCTTCTGCATTCTTCCGGCCATATAAAATGTCTCCCAATTATTTAAATCGTTTAAAAAGTCTTCTAATTCAATTGTTCCTATTTTATATTCTTTTCCATTAAATGGGATGTATGTCATATAACAGATATGAGCGCCTGATTTTAACCAGTTATATGAACCATAATTAAAAAACAAGCGAGCGGTTAATGAGTAATCATATTTGTTTAATTTTATATTTTTTTTGTGCACCTGTTTTAGAGTGTTTACTCTAACAATCACATCAAGTGGTGGTTTTCTGTTTTCTTGACATTTGTG
>JAFUBK010000084.1 GCA_017460245.1 Bacilli bacterium | reverse complement strand
TCCAAATTTAAAAATTTATTCATATATTTAATTTCCAATTCTTTAGATAAATCAATTAAAGTTCTAACTCTTTCTTTTTTTATATTTCCATTAATTTGGTTTTTCATAGCTGCCGCTTTAGTCCCCTCCCTTTTTGAATATGGAAAAACATGCAACTTACTAAAGCCAATCGTTTTAATAGTTTCAATCGTTTCCATAAACATCTCATCAGTTTCTCCTGGAAACCCTACAATAACATCTGTAGTAATATTCATACCCGGTCTAATATTTCTTATTTTATTAATTTTATCTATAAAATATTTAACATCGTACTTACGATTCATCGTTTTTAATACCCTATCACTACCAGATTGTAAAGGAATATGCATATGATTAGTAAGTACTTTACTATTATTAAGTGTTTGTAAAAATTTATCATTTAACTCTGTAATTTCAATTGATGATATTCTAAGTCTTTCCAAACCATCTAATTTACTAAGCCTAGCAAGTAAATCACTTAAATCATATGTATTATCATGATAATTACCAGTATGAATACCCGTTAAAACAATTTCTTTGTGACCATTAACAATAAGATGTTTAGCCTCTTCAATAACCTTGTCAAATTTCTTGCATCTTACATGACCTCGAACATAAGGAATAACACAAAAAGCACAATAATTATCACAACCATCTTGAATCTTAATATAAGCCCTAGTTAAATCAGAATTACTTAGCGACATATCTTCAAATTCCATCTGCTCAATATCATATATAGCTGAAGTTTTATCCTTATAATTTTCAATGTATGAAACAATTTTACTTTTATCTTTATTACCCAAAGCAATATCGATATCCATCTCTTCAAGTGTATCAATTTTATTTTGAATCATGCATCCCACCGCAATAATCAAAGCATCAGGATTATTTCTTTTCACACTTCTTATTAACTTTCGAGATTTACTATCAGCTTGATTAGTAACTGTACAAGTATTAATTATACAAATATCAGGATCATCTGATTTTTCATATCCAGCAGCATCAAGTAAATTTTCCATAACTTCACTTTCATACTCATTCACTTTACACCCTAAAGTATATATTTTATATTTCATACTTCACCTCGTTAAATCCGTTTACAATTTTAACAAATATGCTTATTTATGTCAAAAAAAAGAAAATGTTTATAAATTATTTCTAAATTCTTTAAGTGAATTTAAAAAGTCATTATTATCATTTTCTTCATAAGGATTCTTTTCTTTATCATAAGCATGCCTTGGCGCTGAAACAACATTTACAGACGCTTTTGATTTTTCATAGTTTTCACTACCTTGAATACCAAAAATTGGAGAAATTATTTCCGAATTTTTAAACTTCTTAGGTTCTTCATCAAAATCAGCAATTTCAAGTTCCAACTGGGTTAATTGCTTTTTATTTGCACCATTTTCTTTCTTAATAACTTCTTTCGGTTCTTCATCTTTAATAATTTTAACAACTTCTTTTTGAGGCTTTTCATAAGCAGGCGTCATTATTTTTTTCGCATTAGCTTGCTTAATTAATTCCTGGTAACTAATTATTGCATTTTCTTCTTGTTCTCTTTCAAACTCCTCAATACTCATTTCTTCAGATTCTTTTTTTTCCAAATCAGCAGCCATTTGATTAAACACTCTTTCAAGTTCGTCTTTAGCTTCTTGCTGCTCCTTAGTTACAGGTTTAATATCTGGGAAAAAATCTTCTTTATAACTATCATCTTCATCTGAAATTTCTATATCTTCACTAATAGCTTTAGCTTTGTTTTTAGTTACTACAAAGAAAATAACAAAACCAAAAACAATAATAGCCACTTTAGCTAAACCAATAAATATAAGATCTCTATCTGCAATTTCAAATAAAAAATTAATCCTATCACTCCACTTAATTAAACACCTTTCGAGATGTTACATATATAGTTTATCACAAGTAAATAGAGATTTCCAAGTTTTTTTAACAACTTTCATAAATAAATTTTTATCCTGTGTCTACTTTACGTTATAAATATTTTTTAAAAGATTCTGTCATCACTATCTTTCCGTTTTCATCTTGCCATAAGGCGCATGCGTTTAAATTTTTAACAAAATCTTCCCTTTTATCAAAATCAAGTAAATAAACCACATTGGCAATATAGTTAGCTCTATTAAGGTCCTTATCAACAACAACAACTAATTTATTATTTAAAACCTTTTCCCCACTAATTGAATTAAACATATAAGGCTTATATTCAGAAACATTCCCTTTAATTGCCATGTTCATATTTTTCAAATTAACAATATCTACTAATTTGCCATCTACGTCCGTAATACTTATTTTATACTTTGACTTGTTATAATGACTACCCGTAATAATATTTCCCTCTTCATTAATAATATAAGAATCAATACCATTTTTTTCTAAATATTTTTTAATCTTAACTGCAACATAAGGACCAATAACACTATCAAATTTCACATCAGAATTAACATCAATAAGGTCATTAGTTTTTTCATATAAAGTAATACCATAATTTGTTAACCCCTTATCTACATTACTATAAGAATTATCATAATAATTTTGATATCGACTGCAAATTATATCAATACCCTTCCAAATTTTATCAACATTTTTATTACTATATAATTTAATTGTAATTGTTTCATTAAAATATTCGAAAGTTTTTATATATTCTTTAGTCTTTCCATAGCCAGAAATAATTAATAAAAACAAAATTAAAATTATTCCAAAAATAATATAGTTTCTTTTATCTATTATTTTTTTTACCATATTACCACCATAATAAGTATACACTTTTTTTAACAAATATAAAAGACGCTCATTTAAGCGTCCTATACAATTTCCTCTTTAGCCTTGGTCATATAGAATATTGCACTAAAGCTTATCCACATCAATAATAAGCCTATAATCAAAACAGATAGAGGAATATTTGCAAAAGTACTTGGAACATTTACAATATTATCGTGCATAACAAGTTTGTTATTGGCCAAACTATTACCCTTTTCATCTGTCAAAGTACCATCACTTTTCATTACAAATTTAATTGATTCAGCAATACCATACCCTGCTGGAGCTTGTTTCTCAACTAAGTAATAAGTTCCAGCTGGAAGCCCAGCAATTTGTTTAGGCTGATCCGTAGATATCCACTCGGCTCTCGTTCCATCACTTAATACAACCGGAATACATTCACCAGTATTTTTATCAATTACCATCTTTTTATTAGTATATTCACTTTTATCTAAAACCTCATCTTTGGCATCAGAACTTTTAGCACGGCAAATACTAAGTTTAGCGCCAGGTAATTCTTTAGTACTAGCTACATCAGTCTTACTAATTGTTAATTTATTAAGATCATTTTTAACAATTACCATATCACTTTCGCCATTTTCTAAAGGAACTGTTGTAACTGTTTTTCCAGTAACTTTACCAGCTGCATCAATTGAAAATTGAGTTCCTTGACTTAATTTCGTATATCCTATAGGCGCAATATTTTCAACAATAACATAATCACCAGGCACTAATCCAACAATAGTTTGCGGTGTGGTTGTTGAAACCCATACTAGTTCATTATCATCTACGTTTTTAGCAGGATCACAATCTTCCTTTTTACTGTTGTAATTACTCAAAGTACAAATTTTCAATTCCGCACCCGGAACTTCTTCATCACCAGTAATTGCCTGTTTACTTACAGTAACACTGTTTCTCTTATTAGTAACTGTTACTGTCAAAGTCTTATCACTTAATACAAATAATGTATACTTGCCAGCCGAATTACAATATTTTTCATCAACTGCAGTGGTTGTATTAACAGTTCTACAAACTTTGGTATAAGTATGAACAACCGGATCAGGTATTTCAGGCTCATCACCATCTTCATCGTCATCACCTGTAGGTTCTTCAGATTGACTTTGGTCAGAAGCATCTGGATCTACGCAATTACCATTACTATCTGGATCAATTTTTGTACCAGTCTCATCAACACACATATATGAATATTTTTCTGGATGACACAAATTAACATCTGATTCTTCGTCGTTGTTTTCATTCAAACAAGTAGTTCCTGAAGTTACATTGTCAAAAGTAATTTTATCACCTTCATAAATATATCCTGCCGGAGAAGTAACTTCAGTTAAGGTAAATTTACTAAAATCATATGTAGAAGTTGTAAGTTCTGATTTCCAATAATATGTTCCATTTTTAGAAGTTAAATTTACATTTTTCCCATTATACGTTATCTTAAATGAAGCATCCTTTAATACGTCGCCATCTTCATTTACTTTATTAACATATAATGCATATTGATTCATATCTGGAACAACCGCATTAATAGATGCTTTAGAGCTTCTATTTACGTTTATAATGCCCGGATATAATAACCTTTGAGTACTACTTTCACTTCGTGTGCTATAGTACAAATAAGAAGTATAATAACTTTTACTACCACTAGCTGATACATTCATTGTAACCCTTGTATCCGCAATGTTTGCCCCTTGAACATACAATATAAAATTATATTTACCATTCGCGATTTGGCTAGTGATATCCCTACTAATAGAAGCTGCATAATCTTTACCATTCGTACTTACTTTAGCATTAGAATTATTAGTAGTTATATTTAATTTATAAGTAACTTTACTATTATATTGTATTGTTGCTAAATCAGAAACCGTTATTGTTCCAGACCTATAAGTATTCTGAGAACCTGATAATTGTGGAGATTTAGTACTAAATTTAGGAGCTTTTAAACTAGTTACTGCAATTTCTGATTTTACATCTTGATAATATTTAATAGAATTATTAATTACATTAGTATATTCACTTTTAAGATTTGTAAATTTATAACTTCCATCCAAAGGAGAAGTTGTATAAGTAGACAAATACTGATTTAAAGTTACGCCTACTTTTCCGTATATAGTACGATCCAAAACATTATTTTTGTTCAAATTATATGAAATAGCTCCTGCTACTATAGCTCTTTCAGATTTCGGATTCCATTTAGAAGTAGAATACCTCTTAAATGTTGCCCCGGAATCTATACTTTTTTTCCACTCTGAACAATAAATTGCATTATCTTGTCCACCAAATGTTGCATATTTAGCAATTTCACTACCTTTAGGGCTACAAGCATATCCTGACTTCCTAGCTGTTATATCACCTGTATATTTATCAAAACAAAAAGATCCATCAGAAAGATATTTATATGTAAACTGATCAGGTGCCGCCGCATAATTTGCCGCCTTTACCACATCGACATTTGATACAAATAAAATAGCTACAAGCATAAAAAAGAAATACTTAAATCGAACTCTCACACTTCCACCCTTCCTACTATAAACAAAATAACATAAAAGAAGAAAAATGTCAAAAAAATAGTTATGATAAACATAACTATTTCACATTTTCTTTTTCCAAAACTTTTTCATAAATTTTTTTAAGTTCTAATCCTATTTTTTTAATATCTCTTTCTTTCGCAACTTTATAACCTTGATCTACAACTGAAGGTAACCTTCCCTCCACTAAATCTTTAATTTTCTTTTCAAATTCATCAACATCTTTAGCTTTATAAACATTATATCCATCAGTAAGCCAATCATCATAAACAGGTATATCACTAATAATAGAATTTATCCTCATCGCAAGCGCTTCTAACACAACAATACCTTCTGTTTCTTCTTTAGTAGGGAAAATATATACATCGGCTCCTGCATAAGCATCTTTAAGTTCCTCACTTGGAATATACCCAGGGAATATTACATTATCAGTTTTTTCCTTCATAGCCATCTTAACTTTTAGCTTTACTAAAGCCGGATCTGTATAACCAAACCAAATAAATTTATAATCACTCATTCTTTTAGCAAGTTCTAAAAATTCAAGAATTCCTTTTCTTTCAATATAAAGGCCAACCGCCATAATCACTTTATCATCTTTTTTATAGCCATACTTTTTTCTAAAACGCATAGCTGCATCTTCTGTTTTATTAAAAAGTTTTAAATCAATACCATTAGATATCGAAATTATATTTTGTTTTAAGCCATAATTTTCAAGCAATTTTTTAGAATAAGGTGTTGGTGTCAAAATCAAATCTGCTTGATTATAACAAATTTTAAGCCACTGTTTAAAAGCCGGCGCAATTTCATTTGAAAATATAAAAGAATTTTTAAAATCCTCTTCTGTAGAATGAGCATGAAAAATAACCTTTTTCCCCTTAGCCTTAACTTTTTTTGCCATAATAAGTGCATCAGGAAAAATTGTATTTATATGAACAATATCATAATCATCATTCACATCAGTTGTATAAGGAACACCAACTAAATCTAAAGCTCTCATCTGATGAACACTAGCTTTACCCACGCCACTTTTTTCTAAATCTTTAATTTTACTAGAATATATTAAGACTTTCATACAAAGCCTCCTTTAAGGTTCCACCTTAACTAGTA
The DNA here is from genome assembly GCA_017460245.1 of Bacilli bacterium. Taxonomy (GTDB): domain Bacteria; phylum Bacillota_I; class Bacilli_A; order RF39; family UBA660; genus Coprosoma. The sequence goes on along the minus strand of JAFUBK010000084.1, from coordinate 2,830 downwards.
TAACATCTTTACCAATTTTGTCAATTTGTCCCCACTTAATTTTTATTACTCCAGAAGAAAAAAATAAAAACCTTTTTCTTTGAACTGAAAACTCCAAAATATTTCCATCATCACTTATTAAGACATCAATAATTGATCCTATCTTTTTACCATCAACTAGGTCAATAATATCTTTTGTTTGTAAATCAGAAAGAAACATACAACCACCTATTTAATTTTATTGTATTAAATAAAAGTTATTACCTAATCATTTTTTTAATATTTTCAATCCCACTTTTTTCAAGTCTAGAAATTTGAGCTTGACTAATCCCAATTTCGGAAGCAAGTTCCATCTGAGTTTTTCCAATCAAATACCTTTGCATTAAAATATATTTTTCTTTATTTTTCAATTTATCTAAAGCTGCCTTTAAAGATAATTTAGTATCTAAATCATATAATCCCTCATCCGTACCTAATTGATCTTCCAAATAAATAACATCGCCACCATCATTATAAATTGGTTCAAACATACTAATAACCTCCTTAGTTGAATTTAAAGCATCAGCAACCTCAAATTCACTAATACCCATTTTTAAAGCTATCTTACTTATAGAGGGTTCCATACCATTCTCATTAGTAAGTTCTTCTTTTATTTTTAGTGCCTTATATGCGGTATCTTTAATACTTCGAGAAATTCTAACACTATTATTATCTCTCAAATATCTTTTTATCTCTCCTAAAATCATCGGAACAGCATATGTACTAAATCTTACTTCGTGGGACAAATCAAAATTATCAATAGCTTTAATTAAGCCAACACATCCAACTTGAAACAAATCATCCATATTGTCAGTGCGATTATTATAAGGACGAAGTATAGATAAAACTAATTTTAAATTGCCGTTAACCAATCTTTCTTTAGCTTCTTTATCACCATTTTGATATTTTTTAAAAAGACTAATTTGTTCGTCATTACTTAAAACTTCAATATCCGCAGTATTCACGCCACATATTTCAACTTTATGACGTGCCATAAAAAAATCTCCTTTCTAATTCTTAATGAACTAAAAAGGAAATTTTTATTCAAGTTTTCTACTTCTTCTTTTGCCATTTTAAATAATATTCAATTAAAGACGTCGCTACAAGCAAATATGAAAGCGATAATGCTACTCCACCAATCACATCACTTGTATAATGAACACCTAAATATATTCGAGAAATGCATATAAGTATAATTAATAAAGATAAAATAACAGTCCATAAAATTTTTATTTTTTTAGGCATACTAGTACGCCATATTAAATAAATAATCATTCCATAAAAAGCCGAAGAAACCATCGCATGACCAGATGGAAAACTATAACCAGACTCTTCCGTAATCATCCATTCAAATGGTCTTGGTCTTGAAAATAATAATTTTAATATTTGATTAACAAAAACTACTAAAATTAAATTAAGAAACGAAAGTAAACAATATTTTTTATTTTTAAAATCAAAAAGTAAACACAATGAAAGAATAATTAAAACCGCCGAACCAGAAAATAACGATATAGTCATAAAAACTTCAGTTAACACAGGATTTCTAAAACTACTAATAAATCCATAAACAGAAAGATCCAAAATCCCAAGGCTTGTTCTTAAGGCATACCTACAAACAAATACAAACACAAAAAGAAAAAAACTAAGTAAAAGTATTTTATAATATTTCTTTAAAAACTTCATCGTATCACCATCTTATTTTTTAGGAATTTTTTTAATATGATTACCAATCATTTCCGAAATATCCGTAACTGTTACAAAAGAATTTACATCAGCCTCTTTTATTATACTACGTAGTTCTGGAAGTTCTAAACGAGTAATAACAACATACAAAATTATCTTATCTGGATGGCTCATCATTCCATTACCATTCATAATGGTAACATTTCGTCCTAACCTTTTTAAAATAGCTTCAGAAATATCTTCAGATTTATCAGTAATAATCGTAACTGCTTTTGCTTGATCCATACCTTCAGAAACCATATCTATAAGCTTGAACGTTATAAAATAAGTAAGTAAAGAGTACAAAGCCCTATCAGGACCAAACACAAATATTGCAGAACCATAAATAAAAATATTGAAAAATAATACCACTTGACCAACAGATAAAGAGTTTCTTTTACTAACTAAAATAGCTACAATTTCTGTCCCGTCTAAACATGCGCCGAATTTAATCACTAATCCAACTCCAATTCCTAAAAGCAAACCTCCGTAAATAGTAGCCAAAATAATGTCATCTGTAACATCAGTCATACCTTCAAACAAGCTAAGTAAATAAGCAAATAAAATCATAGCAAACCCAGCTTTTACTAAAAACCTTTTACCCATTTGATCATAACCAATAAGCAAAAACGGGATATTTAAACAAATAATAAACATACTAAGTGGAAGCGCTGTTACTTTGCTTAAAATAATCGAAACACCAGTAAGTCCTCCATCAATAATAGAATTAGGAATTAAAAATATTTCAAGTGCCGCTGCGGCCATAACACAACCCACAGCAATAAAAGAAAATGAAATAAGCTCACCAATTACATTTCTTAATATTTTGTTCTTTACTTTTGCCATACCATCACCTATTCTAATTATACCCAAAAACAAATAAATTTCCTAGTAAATAAAAAGAAACAGCCATAAATTTGACTTTTTCTTACAGTTTTTTCATTATTATTTTTTTATTATTATTAATTCTTTCATTTTCAGGATCAATTTCCAACGCTTTTTTTACATAATAATGTGCTTCTGCATAATACTCTTCATAATATTTACAAACAGCTAGTAAATCATAAATAGTAGCATCATAGCAATATGG
>JAFUBK010000083.1 GCA_017460245.1 Bacilli bacterium | reverse complement strand
TAAATTTAAAGCATTTTTTGTTTTTTGCTCTTTTACTTCCTCTAATGTAATAGTTTTTAGTTCTGCTATATTTTCGGCCACAAAAACGACATTATATGGTTCGTTTTGTTTTCCTCTAAATGGTTCTGGAGTTAGATATGGGCTATCTGTTTCTAAAACAAAATATTTTAAATCTAGCTGCCTTACTATTTCTTTTAGCTTTTTTTCGTTTTTAAATGTTAATACACCACCAATGCCAAAAACGGCATTTAAAGGTATTAATCTTTTAGCCATTTCTAAACTTCCACTATAGCAATGAAAATCACATTTAAGATTGGTTTCTTTATATTTTTTTATGATATTATATGTGTCTTCGATGGCATCTCTAGTATGAATTACTATTGGTTTATGGTATTTATTTGCTAGTTTGATTTGTTTTATAAATAGCTGTTGTTGTTTTTCTTTATTTTCTTTCGTATAGTGGTAATCTAAGCCTATTTCACCGATACCTACGACTTTTGGATGAGATAATTTTTTTTCGATATTATCTAAATGTTTTTGAGTATATGTATTTGCATATTCTGGATGAATTCCTATGGTAGCATAGATGTTTGAATTATTTTCGATAAGATTAATTATCTCGTCTAGATCATCTAAGGTGGCACTACTTATTACCATTATATTATTTTGCATATGTTTTATTACTTCTTCTAAATTTGAATAATCATTTTTACTTAAATGACAATGGGAGTCTATCATCATATTTTATCACCTAAAAAGATTATACCACAATCGATATAATCTTTAATGAGTTTTGATATAAATGTATCTAATATAACAACTAATTATGAATATTAAATAAAGTATATCTATAATTTCAAAATTGGTTACAACATTTAAAACTAATAAGGCTATTACACCAAGAAATAAAGTACTAATGATACTACTGGTTTTATCTTTCGTAATCATAAGTTTCTCCTTCTATTGTTTCCATTTATTAATATACCATTAATATCTTATTATTTCAAACATTTATTGTCGACATTTTACAACACTTTACGTAGTTGTTTACTGAAATCTTTTAATTATTCTTCTAATTTCGCTTTCTAATTTTGATTTCATTATACAATCGGCAAAACCATCTTTTAAGTATTGAAGTTTTATTCCTTCTTTATTATCGTTAATCATTACGACAACTGGAGTTTTAAAACCGCTTATTTTTTGCAATTCTTGTAAAATGTTTAAAGCACTATAGTTTGGCATTTCATCATCTAAGATAATGAGGTCATACTTGTTTTTTGATCTTACTTTTTCGATGCAATCTCGTTCATAAACTGATGATGTTATGATAGCTTCGGTTTCTTTTAATATTTCAACGATTCTGTCTAATTCTTTTTCATCTTCGTCTATTACGAGAAATTTTTTATCAGTGTATAGGCTTTGTTCATAAGTCTCTAAGCGCTTGTTTATAACATTGTCTTGGGTTTCAACTATTTTTTGATCTAAGACGATTGTAAATGTTGTTCCTTTGTTTACTTCGCTTTTGATAAGAAGACTTCCACCTAAAACGTTGATGATTTTTTTGATTATTTTAAGATTAATTTTGTTTTCTTCGATATTTTCAATATCGATGTTTTCTAAATCCTCAGCTTCTAAGCTTAAAATACTATTTACTTGCTCGATATCCATACCAATTCCAGAATCTTCGATTTGAATCATTAATCTACATACATTGTATTTTGTTAAAGCACTAATATCTAGGTTTATAAATCCTTCTTCAGTATGGGATACTGATTCTAACAATAGCGCCGTGATGGCTTGTTTTAATTTAATGGCATCACCATATAAAATTTTTGGAATGCTTCCGTCGATGTTGTAATTAAATTCAACATTTTCTTTAGATTCTTCTTTTATATGAATACTGATTTCTTTAAATAAGTTATTAACATTATATCTGGTTTCAAATATTTTTAACTTTTGAGTATCAACGTTAGATATATTCAGAGTTTTATTTATTAAATAATCTAGTTGTGTACTATAGCTGTTTATGTACTTAGCCGCTTCTTTTAATTGTTCTTTATCATTCATTTTTATCATATCATTGCTTAAATCAAGTAATTGTTTTACTGGGTTTTTGATATCACCAGTTAATCTAAATAAGAATCTTGAAGTATCTTCATTAGATTTTTCAATAATTTTTTTATTTTTATATAGCTCTCTAATTAATTGAACATCTGGGTTCTCGACAGTAAAATACATTAAAAATGTTATAAAGCACTCAACGGCTGTAGTTAATATTAGTCCTGGATTTAATTTTTGAATAACCGTTGCTACTGCTAATAAGATTAACAATGCATATAATGGTACATATTTTTTTGATTTTATTTCTTTTCTATTGATAACCATTAATATAAGCATAGCTCCAATGGAGATAAAACCTGCCACAAAATAAGTTAAGTCTACTGATGCTCCTTCTGGAAAAATTGCGGTGTTTTCAACGTGATAATTTAATGGTAAAAAGATTATTACTAAAGCACACAAAAGATAAAATGCGGCTATTAATTTTATGTTACGTTGATGTTTTTTATAAAAGTCTTTGTCTGAATTATTTTTCTTAAATGAAATTACATATATATATATTAAAAACAGACCTGACCATAAAACATAGTAAATAAAAATTAATAATGTTACAAAACGAAAATATACTGTATTGATCATATTTTCAATTACTAACATGCAGCTTACGGAATCTAAAATAATTCCAAAACAAGATAGTCTAATTATATTGGCGTATAATTTATTTTCAATTGTAGAAATTCTTTCTTTACCAAAATATACTACAGTAAGTAGTAGCATATAAATCATGGTTATTATTGTTACAGGTATTGTTAACACGTTATCACCATCCTACGATAAAAGTATAACACAAAAAGGATAATTAGTAAACGACTAATTATCCCTTAATGTTTAATGTTTGGTAGTGCATTGTGGTTGTTTTTTATCCTTTAAGTCCTAAAATTTCTTTTGGACTGTTTATTGTTTTGACAAATACTTTATTTGTTCCTAAATCTTCGATTCCTTCCTCTTCAATTTCACGATAATTTGGTTTCCCTCTTGTAGTATATGGAAGGGAATCTCTAAAATTATATGCATAAATTAAGGTGTAATCTGGAAGTTCTTCTTTGATAATTGTTTCTAATTCTTCTTTTATTTCTTCTTCTTTACCACGATATTCTGGTTTTAAAACAACGTTAGCAACTGGCGCTTTATCTAGAATTGGATGATTAACACCAATTACTGTACTTTCATATACTGCTTTATGTTTGGCTAGAACGTTTTCGATAACACTTGGATATACATTCATTCCTAAGCAGTTAAAACCTCTTTTTTGTCTGTCAATTATTTGGATTATTCCATCTTCATCCAATGTGGCAGCATCTTCTGGAGATACCCAAATATTGCCTTCTTGATCTTTTACAAATATTTCTAAATTGCGGTAAGCGTTTTGCCCAAAATATCCCATCATTACGGTTGGGGTTTTAACCATTAAAATTCCTTTTATGTTTTCCCCATATGGTAATTCTTCCAACGTTTCTGGATCAAAGATAGCAGCATCGTTTCCAGCAAATGGAATACCTACTTTTCCTTCTTTGTTTTTTGTGCCTCTTCCATAGCAAAAAGCAGCATTTACTTCTGTAAGCCCATAACCTTGTCCATAAACATCAATAGCTCCGTGGTTTTCAAAGAATTTTCTATTTTCAATATCTTCTTCTATCGGCATTCCAGCGCCACCACAGGCAAACATTTCGAGATGAGATAAATCTGTTTGATCTGTAATTACTGGACTATTTTTCATAAAGCGTATATGAATTGGTGATGCGAAAACATGGTTTGGTTTATACTTAGTAATAAATTCTGGGAATTTATCTATTCTAAGTGGTGATTCTAAAATTACGTTTTCTCCGTACATTAGTGGTACATGCAGCGAATTACATACACCATATGCAATAAATTGTGGAAGGACATTTAAAAATGTTTTTCCCCTTTCCCATGGAAAGTCTGAATTTTTTTGACAAATTCCTAATGCATTGAAACTAAAGTCATTTAGCATAACACCTTTTCAATTACTAGTAGAAGCACCAGTATAAACCATAGCTGCAATATGGTTTGGATTAAAGCTTGCTACCTCTGGTAAAATTTCGTTTTTACCGTTTTCGATAAACGTATCAAATGATATTGTTTTGTCATCTTCATGATTTATAAACATTTCTGGGTTTGTTTGCTGTAAAGTTTGTTTTACAGTTTCTGGTAGTGATCTTACTGGTGAAACGGTAATTGTTTTATTTAATAGTAATTTATCTAAAACGTTATTTTTGTTAAAGCCATCCGCAGTGAAGAAAGCTTTTGGTTTGGCATCGTTTAGTTTTTGAGTTATTTCTTTGGCACTATCTCTTGGGTCTATACTAGCAAAAGTTACACCTAGACGACTGGCAGCATAAAGTAAATATACTGATTCTGGCGTACTTGTTAAAGCAGCAGCAATAGTGTCGCCTTTTTTTATTCCTAAAGCTAGAAGTCCTTTAGCAGTTTTATCAATTTCTTCTAACATTGCTTGAAAACTAATTTGATTACCTTGATAGTACAAGCCACCAAGTGGATTATCTTTGTTGTTATCTCTTAACATTTCATAAATTGTTTTTTCTGGAATCTCTGGCACTAAGCTTTCTTTGGCATAATGTTTGTTGTAAGGTTTTGAGACTGTAGCATATCTCTGATTTTTACTTTTTTCTTTGTCTAAAACAGCAGTTTTTATTGTTTTTAATTGCTCTTTTGTGACATATATTTTTGGTTCATACATTTTATTT
>JAFUBK010000082.1 GCA_017460245.1 Bacilli bacterium | reverse complement strand
CACAACAATGAATTTTATCATATTTTCCTTTTAAAGTCAAACATTTCTTTCAAAAATTCATTTTCTGTTTTATAAGTGTTTCCTATCTTAAATAAATGTTTATAATCACGTTGCATATTTTTATAACTATTAATTGTTTTTTTCTTCTTAAAATTAAAATTATATAAATATCTTTCCAACAAAAACTTATTAAATAAACTTTTATGATTTTTAAACTCTTCTAATATTTTAAAAATAATAAAGGAAAATATAAATACTAAAATCAAGTTAAACTTAACGTATGCCAAAATAAACAAGACTACAAGGATAGATACATATAAAGTAATTAAATGACTTTTCTTAAAACTAATAAACTTATTTAAAATAATATTTAAAATTTTTGATCCATCTATCGGATAAATATGAAGTAAATTAAAAAACAAAATAATTTTACTATATTCTATAATACTATAATTAAAACAAAATAAAAAAGTAAAAACAGTTTGAAATATAGGCCCCATAACTAAAATAACAAACTCTTCAAATAAAGGTCTATTAATTTGTTCGTTGAACAACGTCAAAGCTCCAAAAGGAAGCAAAATAACTTTGTCAATATTCCATTTATAATACAAAGCAAAAATAACATGACCAATTTCATGAATAATAATTATCAAAGAAAAAATTAAAAAGTCCTTAAAATTCCCCGTAATAGCACACAAAAAAGCCGTTAAATAATAAAACAAATGAATTTTAAATATATTTTTTATAATCTAAACTCTTTCCGCTTTTTTTAAACACTAAATAAATATTAGTTCCTAAGGCTTCACCAATACTGTCACCCTTTTTAATATAATCATATAAACTAGTACCAACAGTTTTTAAATTACAATACCAAACTTCAACATTATCTGGCCTTTGAACAATTACAGTATTACCATACCCATCTTTTTCACCTATGAAAATAATAAGTCCGCTATCCATAGAAGGCACTAAATAATTTTCCCTAACAGTAAGTTTAGCGCCATCTTTATATTTACTAATATTATTATATTCTATAGTAGAAGCGGACACCACATCCGCATTTACTGAAGATTTTAAAGGAAGCGACGATCCAAAATATTTTTTATAAACATCATTTATTTTGGCAAAACTAAAATTACTTTCAAAAACTTTTTTATAGACCGAAGCTTTTAAAGAAGGATTACTTTTAAGAACAATCAAACAAGACAAAACAAGAATCACAAAAACTAAAAACTTACTAAACAATTTAGAAATTTTAGACACTTCTTTTCTCTTTTTGGCCATAAAATCACCCTAATAAAATATATAAAAAAAAGGAAATAATATTCCTTTTAATTTATTTTTCTTATTTTAAACTTTTTAGCTAATCTTTCTAAAATAATACACCCCAGCGAAACATAAGCCAAATTAAGAATCAAAGATCTATATATACTTTTAAACAAAATAGAAACATGAAAACTAACATTATCTGTAATTAATAAAAGTCCATATGTAATAAAACGATATGTAATAATACAAACAAAAGCCATAATAATTACATTCACAAAATTGTTAGATAACAAAATATTTAATCTCGTTATTATAAAAGCAATAAACAAAAATAAAAATCCATGAATAATTATAGTATCTGTATAAATCAAATCATAACAAATACCTGTTACAAAAGAAGTAATATAATATTTTTCAATCATGCCTTTAAAATAAGGATAAACAAGTATTAAACTCATTAAAGTAAATAAAGGTGTAAATAAACTATTAAGTGAAATAAAATTTGAAACAATACTGTCCAAAATAAACGATATTACAATAGCAAACCAAACCATTAACTATCTTTCCTCTTCAAAATAGTTACATAATCTAAATTATTAAAATCAACAGAAGCCTTAACCACCGCAACCTTTGATAAATCAAAATTATCCGTAGTTACCTTACTAACAGTACCTATAAATAAACCACTTGTATAAATATCACCCATGCCTGTAGTTACCACTTCAGCGCCTTCAGATATTTCAACATTTTCACTTATACCTTCTACTGTATATGAATTTTTTTTAGATTCATATTTAGAAATAAGACCATAAACATAGCCATTATTAACTTTAATTTTAACACTTATTTTATCACTCATATTTTCATTAGCTAGTAATTTAACCGTACTAACATGATTACTTACCTTAGATATAGTACCAATAAGTCCATCATAATTAACAACTGCCATATTTTTCTTAATTCCATCTTTACTACCTTTATCAATAGTAATTTCATCATACCAATAATCAATATTACGATTAATTATTGTCGCATTTTTATAAACCTTATCACTTAAAACAGCATTTAGTTCAAGTTCTTTTTTTAGCTTATCCCTTTCATCTTTTAAATTATCAATTTCCGCAATTATCGAATCTATTTGTTCTTCTTTTTCTTTAAGTTTTTTATATTTTTTATATAAATCTTTTTTTTCTCTACTATCTTTAACTAAATTTTTAACCAAATTTACTGGTGACGATACAACATTAACAATAAACGTTCCACTGTCTTTTAAAGCTTTTTCTACCGGATTTAAATTACGATCCTTTTTCAAAGCCACAGATACAATCACTAGTAAAAGCGCAATTACAAACACAAAAATAATTATCAAATAACGTTTATCAAATTCTTTTTTCTTGTACACTTTAATCACCTACATAAAATTATAATATATTTATTTTAAAAAACCAACCTATAAATTTCCATTTTCTAAAAAACTATAGTATTTATTTTCTCCTATTATAATGTGATCAAGTAATTTTATTCCCATAAGATTACCAATTTGCTCTAAACGCTTCGTAACCTCAATATCTTCTTTACTTGGTTTTACATCGCCCGTAGGATGATTATGTACACAAATAAAAGCCGTCGCATTAAGTAAATAAGCTTCTTTAAAAACATCCCTAGGATGAACCATACTATAATTAACAGTACCAATAAAAAGCAATTTATCACTTAAAATCTTTTTGCCAGAATCCAAATACAAACAATAAAAATTTTCCTGAAATTTACTTACCTTATTTTTATAATACTCGTAAACAATTAAAGGAGTTTTAAACCTTACATCAACTATTTTATCAAATTTAATATTCATTCTTTTAGACAGTTCAATAAAAGCTAAAATAAGGCAAGCTTTAGCCGCACCTATACCCTTTATATTAATAAGTTTATAATAAGTAATATCTTTTAGATTTTGTACATTTCCAACTTCTTTTAAAATATATCCTGCAAGTACTTTAGCCGACATATCTTTAGTTCCAGTTTTTAAAACAATTGAAAGAAGTTCTTCATTACTTAAACTACTCACGCCTTCATTAATCAATCTCTCTCTTGGTCTTTCATTTATCGGAAGTTCCTTTATCCTAATATTCACCTGCTACCATCTCCTCATACTTAGACAAAACCTGATTACAAACAACAGAAATAGTATTACTATCATCAGTATTTTTTATAATATCATCATACTGACCTAGTATAGTTAAAAACTCAGTATTATCTGTAACTTTTTTCCTTATACTAGTATCATACCCTTTTTGTTTATAAAATTCCTTTATTTTTTCCTCATTTTTTTCATTTTTTGTAATTCCAAAATATGTATAATACATATTATCTTCAACATTATAAATGTAGTTTTCAAACATAGTCATATCCTCCAGCATCTCATCTTTGTTAGAATAAACACCACTTTGAATATAATAAACATCCTCCGCGTCTTTAGATAAACTAACAGGTTCAATATCGTCATAACTACTAATTAAAAGATATGCCATAGCTGTTCCAATTAAGGTAGATAAAAAAATAGGAAATAAATACTTTTTCATACTATCACCTTAAATTATTTTAATCTATTTTTATATCTTTTTTTGTCGAAAAAAAGATAGATCATTCTATCTTTATATCATATACACTAGGGCCATTAATAAGCTCTCCATCAATTGTAAAACGAGATCCATGACACTGACAGTCCCAAGTCTTTTCTTTCTCATTTAACTTAACAGTACATCCCATATGTGGACATATCCTATTAACAATATATTTCTTATCATCCTTATCAATATAAACATTACATTTAACCCCATTAATAGTGTCTTGATAATACTTTTTATCTTTAGGCACAATTAACTTAGTATAAATATAATTATAACTTATTTTAAAATTTTGAACTAATCTATTTAAAAATTTAAACCCAGTCATTTTTCTATTAGGATCAAATAAATTAATATACTCATTATCACCTTCTAAAATAATATCAGATATTACCTTACCAGATATAACCCCATTAGTCATTCCCCATTTATTAAAACCTGTTACAATAAGTAAATTAGAATTATTATTTATCTTACCAACAATAGGTAAATAATCATGAGTCATAACATCGTGATTTTGATATTTTTTTGTAATTTCATACCCAAAATACTTTTTATATTTTTGTAAAAGTTTCTCCATTTTATCATTTTCCCTATTATTTAAACTTTCTGATAAACCAGCAAAAATAATATTATCTTTATAATACCTTATAGAATAAACATCTTTATCAACGTTAATCGCATTAAATTTTTTATTTTCACCTTTACCACATATAACATAAGATCTTTCTAAATATAACTTAAAAGGCATAAGACCAGGTATTATAAAAAATGGATAATTAGTACAAATAATAACTTTTCTAGCTTTAATAATTCCTTTTAAAGTTCTAACAACATAGTAATTATCATCTCTAATT
>JAFUBK010000081.1 GCA_017460245.1 Bacilli bacterium | reverse complement strand
TTCAAGGTTAAACATTTCAAGCTCCTCTGAAGTTAATTTTTGAACATCTAAAGTATACTGAACACTATATTTATTTTCACTATCCATAACTACTTTAATCAAAATATCGTCAGAAGCTGCAAGCTCGTTATTATAATCACTAGACGCCTTTTTAATAGCCTTAATATTTTTCGCAGACTTGTCACTATAAGTTTTTGTTACAATAACCTCAGTTACTTCATCTTTGTTGTTATATGTAATTTTTTTTACTTCACTAACAGACAAATTACCACTTTTAACTTTATTAGTACATGTTTTTGTAAAATATTCATCCTTACTTACACAACCAGTTAAAATAAAAATTAAAAACAAACATAAAATTATTTTACGCATTTGCATTCTCCTTTGGCTTTATCAAAGATAAAGATACTTTTTTCTTGTCAATTAAAATATCATCGACATAGCAATCTACAATATCCCCAACATTCACAACTTCCATTGGATGTTTGATAAACTTTTCAGTAAGCTTAGAAATATGAGCAAGCCCATCATTTTTTAAACCAATATCAATAAAAGCCCCAAATGGTGTAACATTTCTAACAGTCCCTTGCAGCTGCATACCAATTTTTAAATCCTCTAAATGCAAAACATCACTTTTTAAAATCGGCCTAGGCATATCATCACGAGGATCCCTATTAGGTTTTTTAAGCGATTTAATAATATCTTCTAAAGTATATATATCAGTTCCTAATTTAGAAGCATATTCCATTAAATCAATATCAAAATTCATTTTATCTGTTCCAATATCATCTAAAGAAAGATTAAGCATATTTAAAAGTCTCAACGTAACATCATAACTTTCTGGGTGAATATCAGTCATATCTAAAACATTATCACCATCATTAATTCTTAAAAATCCCACAGCTTGCGTATAAACTTTAGGACTCAAAATTTTATTAATTACCTCTCTATTTTTAATTTTTCCATTATCATCCCTATATTTAACAAGTTTATCAATTGTGCTTTTAGTAAGACCAGATACATATTTAAGCAAAAATTTACTTGCTGTATTAACATTAACACCCACACTATTAACCGCTTTAACCACTACAAAATCTAAAGAATTAGATAATTTTTTATTAGGAATATCGTGTTGATAAAGCCCTACGCCAATGCTTTCTGGATCGATCTTTACAAGTTCAGAAAGAGGATCTTGCAATCTTCTTGCAATACTAATCGCACTACGCTCAGAAGCTTGCAAGTCAGGAAACTCCAAAATAGCCTCCTTAGAAGCCGAATAAACAGAAGCTCCTGCTTCAGAAACAATAATATATTCTACTTTTCTTTTAGCTTCTTTAATTGTATCAGCTACAAAAGCTTCACTTTCACGAGACGCTGTACCGTTACCAATTGCAATAATATCAATATTATACTTATCAATCAACTCAAGCAAAATCTTTTTACTTTTCTCCTTTTCGTTTTTAGGCTCATGTGGATAAATAACCTTAATATCAATTTTTTTACCAGTATAATCAACAACTGCAAGCTTACATCCAGTTCTATAAGCCGGATCAAAACCTAAGACCATCTTTTCTTTCATAGGTGGTTGCATTAACAAATTTTCTAAGTTTTTACTAAAATTATCCGTCGCTTCATCCTCAGCATTTTCCGTAAGTTCGCTTCTAATTTCTCTTTCAATCGACCCTTCAATTAATCTTTTATAACTATCCTTAATAGCTTCGCTTATCAAATAATTGTAAGGTCCTTCTTTTTTAATAACTTTTTCTTCTAAATACTTAATAATTCTTTCTTTATCAACATCAATATTAACAGTAATTACCTTTTCTTTTTCAGCTCTGTTAATAGCTAAAACTCTATAACCTTTTGCATATTTGATTTTTTCAGTAAAATCATAATACATTTCATATACTTTATCCTCATCTATGGCACCCTTTTTTATCTTAGTTACAATACTTCCAGTATTAAAAGTAAAACTTCTTATCCACTTACGGTAATAAGCATTATCACTTATCCACTCTGCAATAATATACTTAGCGCCTGAGGTGGCACTATCAAAATCTTTAACAACATCATTTAAAAATGGTTTTACTAATTCCTCTTTATTTTTAGTAGTATATGCCATAATTTGTTTAGCAAGTGGTTCAAGACCATTTTTTATAGCTTCCGTAGCTTTAGTTTTTTTCTTTTCTTTAAAAGGTCTATATAAATCTTCAACCTCAACTAATTTAGAAGAATCCATAATTTGTTTAGTAAGTTCTTCCGTAAGAAGTCCCTTTTCATCGATTAATCTAATCACATCTTCTTTTCTTTTTAAAAGATTAACTTGATACATATATACTTCGTTTATTTCACGAATTTGCTGTTCATCTAAATTACCAGTTACTTCCTTACGGTATCTTGCAATAAAAGGTATCGTATTGCCCTCTTCTAATAATTTTAAAGTTTTTTCTACTTGGCTAATTTTAACTTTTAAATTTTCACTTATATTTTTTATAATGCTTTCATTCATCTTGTTACCTCACTTTATATATTAAGTATACCATATTTAGCAAACACTTTTAAACATTTTCTAAAAACAAAAAGAATGTTGATAAAACATCCCAAGTTACTTAATATTTTTTTCTAATTTTCTTCTTTCCACTCATTGAAGCTTTATCAATAATATTAAAACCAAATTTATTTTTAATATTATCCAAAACCTCATCTAATTTTCTATTTTGTAAAACATCTTCCACCTCATCAAATAAAGAAGTTTGATAAACCATCTCTTCAGTAAGACCATCAACGCCAAGTCCGACCAATCTAATAGGTTCATCTTTCCACATATCATCGCATAATTTTTTAGCAGTCTCAAAAATAACTGATTGACTATTAGTAGCATTTTCCAATTTTTTCTGATGTGTATAATTTTGAAAACTAGAATTTTTAAGTTGAACCCTAACCACCGAAGCATATCTTTTTTCTCGCCTTAACTGCCTTGCTAAATTTTCACTAATAGACTCTAAAACCTCGTAAACATCTTCTTTATGAATCAGATTGTGAATTAAAGTAGTACTGTTACTAATTCCTTTAGTAACCACCTTTCCAGTTTCTAATAAAGAATCATCAATTCCATTAGCCCAAGAAATCATCTTATAAGCTTGATTTTTAAAATATGGATATAACTTTTCAAGATTTTGAACACTTAAATCATAAATAGTATGAATTCCAAGTTTATGTAATTTACTAGAAGTTTTCTTACCTATAAAAAACAAATCTTCAATAGGTAGTGGTTTCATTTTTTTATCAACTTCATCTTCAAACAAAGTATGTACTCTATCTGGCTTAGTAAAATCAGAAGCCATTTTCGCACAAAGTTTATTATTAGCAACACCGACATTAACTGTAAAGCCTAGTTTGTTTTTTATTTCATTTTTAATCTTATAAGCAAATTTAATTTCATCACCATATAAATGCTTAATAGGTCCATAATCCAAAAAACACTCATCAATACTCATTTTTTCAATATCTGGTGTATAATTTTTAATCAAATCAAACATCGCATTACTCATTTTTTTATAAAATTCATAATTTGGTTTATATACTTTTAAATTAGGGCATTTTTTTTTCGCCATAAAAATTGGTTCCGCTGTTTTAACGCCTAATTTTTTAATTGGCGTTGATTTAGACAAAACAATACCATGACGTTTACTCTCTTCAAAACCAATAACGGCATAAGATTTTCTAATATCATACTTATAGCCCTGTTTTAAAAGCAAGATCGCCGTCCATGATAAAAAAGCATTATTAACATCAATATGCATAATTATCCTTTGCATAAAAACCACCTATAACCATTATATCACGAACAAAAGTTTTACAAAAGAAAAAACCGATATAAATCGGTTATTTACTTTCTTTAGTTGTTTTTTTTGTAGTCTTTGGCTTTTCATCAGATAGTTTTTCAATAACCTGCTGAGAAACTTCAATAACTTTAGCTTTAACAGCATTAGCAGATTTTTCAACGACAGGAGTTCCTTTTTCAATGGCATAATTCACTAATTCTTCAGCTTGAGCTTGTAGTTTTTTGGCTTGTTTTTTAGCTTCAGCTAAAACTTTTTCTTTGTTTAAATCTTCCAAACCAGCTCTTAAATCTTCAATTTTTTCCTCAACAGTTATTTTAACCTCTTCAGCATCAATATTTTTTACTTTAGTTAATAAATCATCAAATTTTTTCATTAACTCAGCACGCATATCCTCACCTTTTTTAGGTGCGAAAAGCAAACCTAAAGCAGCACCAATACCTGCCCCTACAACAAATTTTCCTAAACCATTTCTACTCATCTTTCTTTACCCTCTTTCTATTAAATATATTTTCAATTCCATTTGCTACTACCGATACTATTGTATCACTAATACCCACAACAGCATCTGTTGCTCCATCGATAATGTTAAACACACCATCAAGTTTAGATGACTTACGATTTATATCATCAAGTACCCTATCAACTCTATTTAATGTTTGAATAGCTCTAATCGCCAAAACAATTAAAACTATTACTAATATTATTAATGCAATATAGAAAAGCATATTTACAAAATCAACCGCACTTATCATTCTTTATCTCCTTTTTGATACATAGAATCAATCATACTAAATAATTCTTTATCACTAATTTTTCTTGGTTTTTCATCTTCTTCTTTAGTAAGTTCAGCTTCCAACAAATCAGTTAGTTCGTCTGAACCATGACGTGGTTTTTCTTCTAAAACCTCTTTAACAGGAACTTCTACTTCATTTTCTTCTTCAGTAAAATCATTTTCTTCTTTTTTACCAAACAAAGTTGTTTCAATATCATCTTCGAGTGTTCCATATGCCTTATTTCTTATTTCATCAACTGTAGCTTCTTTAGGATCATAATAACTCCTTAACTTAGTATTTTTAGATTTAATGTCTTCTTTCTGATAATTTTTATCTAAAATACCATAAACAGGTGAAATAATTGGAGTTGGCCTAAAATTTTTCTTTTCCTCTTTAACCGGATTATAAACTTCTTTAGACTCAGCTTTATAAAGCGGTCTTTGATAAGAACTCTTTTTCTCCACAGGTTTTTCTTCTTTCTTTTCCAAAGCCGCAAAATCCTCATCAGCAAAAAACGGAAACTTATACTCTTCCTCTTTAGTATCTTCATGCACCGGCTTTGCCATTTCTGATTCTTCAGCCTTTATAATAACCGGTTCTTCCTTTTTTACTTGTGGTGCTGGTATTTCAACCTTGACAACTTCTTTTTTGATTGGTTCAACTTCTTCAATTTCTTCTTCAACTTCTTCAGTAAACAAATTTTTCAGTTTGTTCATCAATCCCATATTAACACCTCTATTCCTTTTCATAGTTTAAGAAACTATTACTTTCCTTCTTTGATGTAAATTCATCATAAGTTTCTTCTGTGGTTGTTAGAAAACCATCATCTAAAGACAATTTTATAATATTCTTGTTGTATTTTATTGTCGACAAAATGTACGAAGAATTTAAAACTGTCATTTCAATATCATCGAGTGGTACTAAGGCCTCTATCTTGGCATAATTATAAACAAACTCAATTAAATATAAATTTTTTTTCTTTGTAATTTCTAAATAACCAATCTTTGAGCCATTTTGAATCTTCCTAGAATAATATTTATAAGTTTTTTCTTCATATTTAATGCTATCTTTATAATAATAACCAATTTCATTCAAATATAAATAATAGTACACGCCATTAGAATAAAGTCGATCATTAGTTTCATTACTATCGATATATGTAACACCTCTAGGTACATAATATTTATATCCAATTCCTACTCGATTGTATAAACTATTATCTTTAGATAATACAACATCGACAATATTATCGATACTAGTAGTATCAATTCTTACAATCGTGCAGCCGGTCATCAGTAGTAGCAAGCATAAAACTAAGATTTTCTTTTTCATGATTCGCACCTCGCACTCGGTTATTTAAATTATATCAGACTTTAAATCATTTTTATAGTATTTTAATAACTTTACATGTCAAAAAGTGTCAATTTTTGGTTTTTACAAAATAAATAGGATATCCTTTTGAAGAAAATTTCTCTTCATATTCTGTTTTAATATTAAAAACATCATCTTCGTGTAAGTTTAAAGAAACATCTTCAATTTTGTAGCCATAGCCCACAAATGAAATTAACGAATATTCAAATAATTTTCGATTATCTGTTTTAAATTCAATGATTTTCGTATCTTTAAAAATCTTATCATATCTTTTCAAAAAACGCTCACTTGTTAATCTCCTATGTTCATGCCTATTTTTTGGCCAAGGATCAGAAAAATTTAAATATAATTTTGAAATTTCATGAGAAAAAACATTTTCAATATTAGTCGCATCAAACTTAATTAACTTTAAATTTGGAATGTTTTCATTTTCCAGTTTTTGAGCAGCCCTTATCAAAACACTATCATACATCTCCATTCCAATAAAATTAATATTAGGTAACGCTTTTGCCATTTCAATAATAAAATTACCTTTGCCAGTACCTATTTCTAAATGAATAGGATTGTTATTACCAAACAACCTCTGGTACTTACCTTTATAATCTTCAGGATTATTTATAACAACGTCAGAATTTTCAATATATTCTAAAGCGCCTTTTACATTTTTAAGTCTCATTTTATCAACAACAAAAGTATAACATTTTATTAAAATAATTTCCACTATCACAAAAATGTGACAAACACATATAATTAAAATAGAACGAAAGGAGAATTAAATTGAAAGAAGATAGAAACTGTGGGATGGGTCCAATTATGTATGGAGGCGCGATGCCAATAATGCCAGGCCCAATTCCAATGCAAAATACTCAAATGCCAATGGCGTTAAATACAGCTGGATACACTAACTATTCACAAAATCAAGATATAAATACCATTCAAAATCAAATATCATCATTAGAACAAAGAGTAACTAATCTAGAAAACATGTTAAATAACTCATCATATTCATCAACATCTTATAACAGTACAAATTATCAAATGATGTAAATTATAAAAACTCCGCTTCTTAATGGAGTTTTTGTTATATCGTATTTAAAATTTTCTCTCTATCTGATTATAAGTAAGAATTGTATATCAAAAGTTTTATAAATTATTACAAAAAAAGAACTACAACGTAGTTCTAAAATTGTACTTTTGGTACTTCCTTTTCTTCTTCGGCAGCTTCAAAGAAAGCTTCTGGTTTAAACCCAAACATATTAGCAATAACATTTGAAGGGAACATTTCTAATTTATTTTTATAAACTAATACCGCATCATTATAAAATTGTCTCGCATAAGAAATTTTATCTTCAGTATCTTTTAAATTGTTTTGTAAATCTAAAAAGTTTGTATTAGCTTTTAAATCAGGGTAACTTTCAGATAAAGCAAATAATCTTCCTAAAGCTTGTGTAACTTCTCCTGCAGCTTTCATTTCTTCTTCAGGTGTAGATGCATTAACCGCTTTATTTCTTGCGTTAATAACCTCATCTAAAGTAGTTTTTTCATGCGTCGCATATCCTTTCACCGTTTCAACTAAATTAGGAATCAAATCGTTTCTTCTTTTTAAAAGTACATCAATTTGTGCCCAACCATCTTTAACTTTGTTGCGTAAGTTAACTAAACCATTATATGTTCCAATAACATACATAACAAGCAGTACTAATACTACCAATATAACAATAAGAATTGTCACACTCATTCCTCCATTCTATTAACATTATACACTATTTTTTTATAAAAATATATATTTGAATAAAATTTTTTAATTTGTTCATAACATATTATAGAAAGGAATGATTTTATGAAAAACATCAGTATTAGAGATTACATAATCAGCAATTTCAAAGATACAGATGAAAAAGAAATGCGAAAAGCTATTGATACTTCTATAGAAACCAAAGAAGAAGAAGCTTTGCCAGGTATGGGAGTATTTTTTGAAATACTTTGGGAAAATAGTAATGAAGTAAATAAAAAAACAATTATGAATACCATTAGTAGTAACATAAAAAACGTCGGTTAACGACGTTTTTAAATACCTCTATAAATATTAAAGATATAACTTATCAAAACAATACCAATAATTAAAATATAATACTTGGACAAAAGTTT
>JAFUBK010000080.1 GCA_017460245.1 Bacilli bacterium | reverse complement strand
TTCGATAAGCTTAATATATACCAAAGTTTTACCACTACCTGTAACTCCATGTAATAAATAAGGTTTAAAACAATCTAGATTAATTTTTTCTAATACATTTTTCTGTTCTAAAGTAAGATCATAATCCATTTTTTGAATTTCAACATTATCATCAAGCCTATATACTTCTTCTAAAACTTCTTCAATACAACCTTTAGATATTAAGCTTTTCAAAGCCGAAGCCGATATTTTACTAGCTTCTTTTTTCAAAACTTTTCCATTTTTCAAAACAAAATCATATACTTCCTTTTGCTTTTGCGTTTTAACTTTATCTACGTTAATAACTTTTACATAACTTACAAATTTTGTATTTATTTTAACGCTTTTTTTTGCCTTAAGCGCTCTAGGTAACATTGTTTGATACGCACAAATAAGGGGTGATAAAGTTTTTTTACTAATATACTGTCCAAGTTTTAACATTTCCTCATTAATAACCGGTTTTTCATCAATAACACTAACAATTTTTTTAAGCTCATAATCATAATTATCATTATCAACAGATAAAACAAATCCCTCTAACTGACGTTTTCCAAAAGGTACAAGTACCCTCATTCCAGGTAAAACTTTCATATTATCAGGAATAATATAAGTAAAAGTTTTATCAACTGATTTAGCTTTTATTTCAACTAAAACCTGCGCATACATATTATCACCTACTTTCATTATATACTAATTAAATCATTCGTGCAATTGTTATACCAAACAAACGTACTTTTTTAAAAAAAAGAGAATTACTTCTCTTCTCCTTTAATAATTTCCATAGCTCTGCGCATCTTAACATCATACTTGACCATATCAAGTCCACCAAACATTTTAAGGAATTCACCTTTTTCAATTTGATATCTTTCAGCAAGCTTTGCAGCCTCTTCTTCAGCGTCTTTATCAGACACTTCAATCTTTTCTGCTTTAGCAATCTCCTCAAGCATAAGTCTATATTTAACACGTTTTATAGCTTCTTCACTCATTTGCTCTCTTAAAGCATTTTCATCAGAATTAGTAAACTTATAGAACATTTCTAAATTAAGACCTTGAGATTGTAAGTTTTGTTCATATTCTCTCATCATACGATCAATTTCTTCACTAATCATAACATCTGGAATATCAACTTCTACTCCTTTAGCAGCTTCCTCAAGTAAAGCATCCATATATTTATTTTCAATATCATGTTCTTTATGTTCTAATAAATGTTCAGAAATTTCTGCTTCTAAAGTTTCTTTAGAATTAACACCATCCATAGCTAAATCAGCAAAAAAATCTTCATTAAGTTCTGGTACCACAGTTTCCTTAACTTCTTCTATTTTAACTTTAAACGTAGCTTCTTTACCTTTTAAATCTTCGGCGTGGTAATCTTTAGGGAAAGTTACAACAACATCTTTTTCATCACCAGCTTTTAAACCAACTAATTGTTCTTCAAAACCAGGAATAAAAGACCCACTTCCAATAACTAAAGAATAATTTTCTCCTTTTCCACCTTCAAAAGCCACTCCATCAACAAAGCCTTCAAAGTCAATAATAGCTGTATCACCATTAACTATTTTTCCTTCTTTTAATACGCTTTCAGCATATCTTTGACGCATACTATCAATAGCTTCTTCTATTTCTTTTTTACTCACTTTTGCTTTTTCTTTTTTGACATCCAAACCTTTATATTTTCCTAGTTTAACTTCTGGTCTTAAAGTAAGTATAAAATTTACCACCAAACCTTTTTCATCCATTTTCTTTACAGTCATATCAGGACGAGCAACTAACTGTTCCAAAATATCCTTTTCTTCTTCAATCATTTCAGAATAAAGTTTTTCAATAACTAAATCAGCCGCATCCATCCATAAAGTTTCCTGACCATATTTTTTAATAAACATACTCTTAGGAGCTTTACCTTTTCTAAAACCATCTATTCTAACTTTTTGATTAGCTTTTTGATAAGCTTTATCGATAGCCTCTTCCCACTCTTTTCCTTCTATCTTTTTTTCTATTTCTTTTGTTCTACTCATTTTTTTTCCTCCTTAGAATTTAAAATGACATAAAGTCACATCCACGTATTTACAATTATATCATTTTTTTAGGGTTTTTGTATAGTCTTTAATAAATAAAACAAAAAAATCTCATTATTAAATGAGATTTTTAATCATTCACTATGTTGTTTGTGTAGCAACAACCGTAACATTTAATGTAGCAGTTTCAGTAGATGTATAACTACTAATTGTATTATTTACAAATTCAGCTTTTACAGTCATTGTTGTCGTTGCAGCCGTTGCAAGAGTTGTTGCTGGTGCCGTTACAGTAAATTTAATATTACCTTTAGTACGAGTAAGACCACTTCCAGTCAAACCAGTTCCAGATAAAGTAGGCGCTGCCAAAGCGGCTTTTAAACTACCATTATTCTTAATAGTAAGTGTAAAAGTAACAGAATCTCCTGGCTGGTTTAATGTTGTTGTCAAAGTTGCAGTTGGTTGATAATTTGTTCCGCAAGCAGTACCACTATATGCCACAGTACCAGTAGGTGCTGTACTCATTGTTGTGTTAGCAGCATTTTTACCAGTAACCGTTGCCACAACTCCACTTGTTGTTGAAGTTTTTGTTTTATCAAATCCTACACACCATGCATTAGCAGTAGTAGTTGCTGAAGAAGTAATTGATAACTGCGTACTAAAAGCGGCAAATGCTACTGTCATAACAAGAACAATTGCAAGTAGTGAGCCAATAATTAAATTTTTATTATTCATAATCTTCTCTCCTTTTATATTTTATAAAACTAAGCATTTTGAATAAATGTCAAAGTTATTGAACAATTAGCTGTTGTAACAGATGGTTGTGAAGTTACATTACTATTGTAAGTTGTTGTAACTGTAAACGTTGTTGATTCACCTGCAGCTAATGTATCGTTTTGTGCGATACCAGTGTATGTATTTGTAATCGCGTCTGTATTACCATTAGTAAATGCAATATTACTTACTTTTGCTGCTAAAGTACCATTGTTTTTAACAGTTACTGTGTAAGTAGCCGAATCTCCAGGGCTAACAAACTGAGCTTTAAAATTAGCACTCAAATCATTAACAACTCTTGTTCCATCAGTTGCAGAAGTAGCGTTATAAGGAACATCAGTTGCAGTTCCACTTGTCTTTTCAATGCTTGTAATTTTAATTTCCCATTTTTTTGCTGTTGATGCGGTATCCGTAATAGTTAACGAAGTGCTAAACGCTGCAAACGCTACTGTCATAACAAGAACAATCGCAAGTAAAGCACCTATAATTATATTTTTATTATGCATATATTTTCCTCCTATATTTCTTTATTAAGCTTGAGACGCAGTTAAATCAATAGTAATAGATTCAGTTTCTGCTGTAGTATAACTACTTAAATTAGTTGTATTTTGGAACTCAGCTGTTACCGTCATTGTAGTTGTTCCTGTTGATGCATCAAGTGAACTAGATGCAGGCATTCCTACAGTAAACTTAATATTTCCTTTAGTAGTTGTAAATGTACTTGTTTTAGTCACATTATCAACTTTTACAGAGCCAAGTGTAGCTGCTAAAGATCCCTTATTAGCAATAGTTAAAGTATAAACAACTTTATCTCCTGGCTGCAAAAATGTAGCTCCTAAAGTTGCCGTAGTTTTATAACTAGTTTGACATGTGCTTCCACCATATGTCATAGTTGCTGTTGGTTTCGTTCCACCTGTTATCCCTGCAGTTGCTGTATAAGCTGTTGTTTGTGATGAATCAAATCCTACACACCAATTTGAATTGATTGTTGATGTACCATTAATAGTAAGTTGTGTACTAAAGGCTGCAAATGCAACAGACATAACCAAAACAATAGCAAGCAATCCTCCTATTAAAATATTTTTAGTATCGTGTTTTTCCATTTCTTTCTCCTCCTCACAATTTTGATAGCACCCTATCATTAATACAATGATAACATTAACGACGATAAAAATCAACAAAAAAAAACTTGATTACAAAAAATTTACACAATTTTTAATCAAGCATGTCAATAAGTGTATCCAACCTATCGATAACAGGAAAACCTTTACCATCCATATCTAAGTCAAAGCGAATTCCAATTCCGCCCTTTTCTTTCCACTGTACTAAATTATCCACAAAATCATCAACTAATACAGAACCTTCTGTTTTAATCATTTGTGTTTTAGATATTGATTTAGGAACGGGAATAATTGTAATATCATCAAAATACTTACGTATTAATTTAACCTTCTCCTCAGCCTCATGTATTGAAGTTACATGCGTTAAAATAGCCACATTAAATTTCTTACTATCAATTATTTTACCAATACAATTAAAACTGTCATTAATAGGTTCACACTTTTCCAATACCTCCGCCCAGTTCAAATTTTGAAAAAACTGTAAATAATTTTCATAATTTCTTTCAATACCCTTTTCTTCAGCTATCTTATAAGATATCTCAATTGTATTTACAATCACCCCATCAAAATCAATATATAAATTAGTCATCAAATCACCCCGTTATTGTAAATTTTCCACAATTTCTTTAAAAAGCTTGCCACGCTGTTCAAACGAATCAAACTGATCCCAGCTCGCACACGCCGGTGAAAATAAAATAGTATCGTTTTCTTCCGATAAATTGTACGCAAGTTTAACCGCTTCTTCTAAATTATCAACAACAGTAACATCAATATCTTTATCAGTAAAATATTTTTCTATCTTTTCTTTAGTTTGACCATAACAAACAACTGATTTAACATAATCTAAATGACCATTAAGTTCATCAAAACTTTGACCACGGTCCAAACCGCCTAAAATCAAAATCACTGGACTTTCAAATGAACTCAAAGCCACAATTGTAGACTTATTATTAGTAGCTTTAGAATCGTTATAAAATTCCCTATCGTTTAATCTTCTTACAAATTCCATACGATGTTCCACACCACTAAATTTAGCAAGAGCTTCTTTAATAACACTATTACTAACACCAAATTCTTTAGCCACCATAATTGCGCACATAACATTTTCATAATTGTGCTTACCTTTAAGTCTTATATCAGATATCTCACAAACTTTTTCTTCCTTATAATAAATATATCCATCATCAATATAACAGTCTGCTTCATTAGAAGAAGAAAAATATAACTTTTTAGAAACAATGTCCTTAGTTTTTTCACACACAGCTTTATCCGAGCCATTTAAAATTGCCACGTCATCTACAGTATGATGATTAAATATTCGAAGTTTATTATTCTTATAATTATCATAATTACCAAAAAAATCAAGATGAACTTCACTAAAATTAGTAAGAACACTAATATCTGTTTTAAATTTATTGAAATTTACAAGTTGATGACTAGAAATTTCTAAAACCAAAACATCATTTTCTTTTATAGATTCTAACATATCACATAAAGGAATCCCCATATTTCCACCCAAATGTACAGGAAGTGAAGCTAAAGATAAAATTTCATAAGTTAAATAACTAGTCGTCGTTTTACCGTTTGAACCAGTAATCCCTACAATTTTAACTCCTTTAGGTAAAAAATTATAAGCAACTTCCATTTCATTAATAACAGGTATATTTAGTTTTTTGGCTTTCAAAACAACCTCATGATCATTTCTTACTCCTGGATTTTTAACAACATAATCAAATTTAGAAGTCAAGACTTCTTCCTGATGATCAGTAATAACCACATTTATACCTTTTTCCTCTAATTGCTTAATAAGTGATAAATCATCCCCCTTAACATCAGTAAGTAATATATGATTTTTTTCGCATAGTAAATTACTAACAGCTACCCCACTACGCCCCATACCAAGCACAAAGATATTTTTACCATTAAACATAAAATCATCTCCTCATTTTTTTCATTATATCATATAATAATGCCATTAATTTGATTTTATTAATAAAAAGTGTATAATATTAGCCATTAAAGGGGGATTTTATATGTACAAAAAATGTACGATGCTTATAAATCCGAAATCGTCAAAATATAATGCAAAAGTAATTGAAAACTGTAAAAGCATAATTCAAGATAAAGGTTATAATTTAGACGTTGTTTTCCCTGATGAAACAAACTTTTTACAAAGTTTTTACCAAAAAGCATCAAAAGCCAACGAAAACAGCGATTTAGTTATGACATATGGTGGTGACGGTTTCTTTGGCTTATATCAAAACATACTACATCAAGAAGGTCAAAACGCTATTATCAGCCACATTCCAATGGGAACAGCCAATGACATGGCGTTAAATTTAGGAATAACTCCTAAAACAATTGAAGCCACAAAAGACACATTAGAAGGAACTGTTGAAGAAAGAGATATCGTAACTTCAAACGACATTGCCTTTGGTTATGTATCGACTTTTGGACACATCACAAACATTCCATATGATACTCCAGCCAATCTAAAAAAAATAGGACCCGCTGGATACTTAGTTGCAGCTTTACCAGACATTTTAAAACTAATTAACGGTAAATACAAAACTTACCAAATAACAATAACAACACCAACAAAAAAACAAAAAATGGAATGCTTACTTGGTGCAGTTTCTAATGCTAAAGGCTTTGGTGGCGTTGAACTTTATCCTTCGGCCAGTCAAAATGATGGTAAATTTGAAGTTTTATTAGTTAAACCACAAATCATAAAAAAAGTACCTAAATTAATTAAAGATTTTAGTTATGCCTTAATAAAAAGCAAAAGAACACCCTTAAACATTTTTGAAAACTATCAAGATGAAATAGAATTTTTTCAAACAGACTTTCTACAAATAGATTTTGAACAAAGTCCTGAAAAACCATTTGATAACGATGGTGATAAAGGCCCTTTGTTAAAGCAAGGAGAACCTATCACCTATCAAACTAAGCAAAAATGTAAATTATTACTACCAAAAAGAATTACTAAACAATAGTAATTCTTTTTAATAACAAAAAAAGCCTATTTTAAGGCTTCTAATAATTCAGCTTTTTTCATTGTAGAATATCCTTCTACCTTTTTTTCTTTAGCCAATTTCTTAAGTTCTGCAACAGTTAATTTAGAAATATCTTCTTTCTTACTTTTATCCTCTTTAGCTGGTTTTTCTTCTTTTGTAGTTTTTACCTCTTTTTTAACTTCAGTTTTTTCGGCTTTTACAGTTTTTACTTCTTTTCCAGCAAGAGCATCTTTAGCCGCATTTACTAAAGCAGTAAAAGCTTTAGGATCTTCAATTGCACTCTCAGACAGCATTTTTCTATTAATTTCAAGTCCTGCTTTAGACAGACCATTAATAAATTTAGAATAACTTAAATCATTTTGACGGCATGCCGCATTAATTCTAGTAATCCATAATTTTCTAAAATCTCTCTTTTTGTTTCTTCTATCTCTATAAGCATACATTAATGAATGTCTTACTTGTTCTTTAGCTGTTTTGTATAATTTGTGTTTACTTCCAAAATAACCTTTTGCTTGCTTTAACGCTTTTTTGTGACGAGCACGACTAATCGTACCACCTTTAACTCTTGTCATTTATATTTCCTCCTTATTTCTTAATAATGTCTTTTATTCTTTTGTAATCAGATTTTGCAAGGCCCACTTCTTGATGTCTTTCTCTTCTAGAAGCATTACTCCTATTAGTAGTTTGATGTAACTTATTCGCATGTTGGAACTTAACAGAACCACTCTTACGAACCTTTAGTACTTTAGATAAACCTTTATGCGTTTTATTTTTTACTTTATTAGCCATAATTTCCTCCTATTTTTCTTTGATTGGTGCGAGTATCATTGTCATAAAACGACCATCCAACTTTGGTTGCATTTCAACCGTAGAAACTTCTTTAACAGCCTCCGCAAAACGGATCAATACATCTTTACCAAGATGAGTATGTGCCATCTCACGGCCCTTAAAACGGACAGATACTTTAACTTTATGTCCTTTTTGTAAATATTTAGTAGCATTAGTAACTCTAGTATTAAAATCATGAATATCGATAGAAACAGATAATCTATACTCTTTCATATCTAAATTAGCTTCACGTTGTTTTTTTAAATTTTCTTTCTGCTTTTTCTTACTTTCATACTTATAACGGTTATAGTCCATTATCTTACACACTGGTGGTGTCCCTTTAGGATTCATAAGTACTAAGTCAAAACCAGCATATGAAGCTAATGTTAGTGCATCCTTGATAGGCTTTACACCAAGCTGTTCACCATTTGGCCCAATTACCATAACTTCCTTCGCACGAATTTGCTCGTTTATGTACAAATCTTTATCTTTACTTGCTATTTTCACGCACCTCCATAAAAAAATGAATACAAACGTATCCACTTTTACCTATTAAACTCACTTAAATCGGCATTTACCCATTACCTCAGTAATCGGGTGAGAAGTGGATACTTCTTCTTTCCTTCATTTCTTACACGATTATACATATTAATTCTATGTTTGTCAAGGCTTTATATTACAAAAATTGATTTTTTAACGACTTCTTCCACTACTGCTCAAATACATATTATCAAAACCATAAGTATTAGAATTAGCAATATCTTGTCTATCATCAAACCTTGGCATTATACTTAAAGATTCATCTTCTAATTTATTATCAGTAATTAAATTACTTAAATATAAAAATTTTTCCCTACTTATTATCGCAAATTTAAGAATTTTTAGTCTGTCAGCTATACTTTCACTACTAGAAATAGCCCTTAAAATAACATCATCATCACCGCGTAAATCCTCACTAGCATACTTTAAAGCTTTTCCATAACTTCCAACCGCTGCCAATACTATCTCTTTATCTCCAGCCAATTCTTCACTTACATTTTTTAAATCAATACCATTTACTTCTAAAAGTTTTAAAATAAACTCTCTATCTTTTTTTAAGGTTGGACTTACAAAAGGCAAACACCCAGTGTTTTTCTTTGAATTTGCAACAGTTAAAAACAACTCTTTATCATCACTAAGTTTAGGGCCAAGATTTTTAAGTGCATCACAAAATTCTGAAAAACTTCCGATATAATCTTTTTTTTCTTTTTTTAACTGCTCCGCCACAGTAGCCATAACAACGCTTTTGTTGTCTCTTAAAGCAGGTCCTAAATACATCATACACCCAAAGCCCAAATTTTTATGCTTAAGCATGAAATCCTTATCATTTCTTATCTTCATTGCCGCAAATTGTAAAGCGTATTTATCTTTTCTTAAAGCTGCGTTTATAACCTTAGCATTATCAACAGGTTTTATATAATATAACAAAAATGGTTTCTGATAAACAAGTTGTATCAATTTTTGCTCGTTTATATATCCATTTTTCACTTTATATATTTGTATTTTTTCCATAAAAGATTTAAATTTATATACTATTTTTTCTAAAAAGTAATTCATAAATACACCTCAAAAAAATATTTGCCCACTATTATAGCAAAAAAAAAGAAAAAAGCCAAAAATTAATTTGACTTTATTTAGGAATACAATTATAGATTTTTTGAATTAATTCAGAAGATTTAGCTGCTTTTTGTTCTAAAACCTCTAGTTTTTCTTTTAATGAAGTAATTTCATTGCTTAATTTTTTATTTTCATCAGCGCTGTTTTTCAACGCTTCAGCACTTTCTAAATTACTTTTTCTAAGTTCAGAAATTTCATTTACATATTGAACAATTTGGTCCTTTAAAGTATTTCTATCATCTGTTATTTTATCTAGATCAACCTTTAGAGAAGCTTTTTCCTGATTAACTTTGTCAAGTTCCTCTTTTGTACTATCAATTTTGTCAGTAAGCTCTTTTAAATTTTCCTTCAAAGAAGCATTATCATTCTTAGAATTATCAAATTGTTCTAAAATAATATTCTTCTCTTTATTTACTTGATCTAAATCATCTTTTAGGGTTGAATTTTGTTCATTAATTTCTTTCAAAGAATTTTGTAATTCTTTATTTTCTTTACTTACCCGTTCAAGATTATCCTTCAAAATGATAGATTCTTCTTTTAACTTATCTAAATCAACTTTCAAAGAAGCTTTTTCTTCATTAGCTTTGCTTAGCTCTCCTCTTAATTTATTACTTTCATCAATAAATCCTAATACTGCTCCACTAATGCTTTCAAATTCGTCATCATTAGTTTTAGGTTTAGATAAAGGTTTTTCTTCTTCTACTTTTGGCTCTTCAAATTTAGGTAATACAACATCTTCTGGTTTTATAGCCTCTTCTTGTTTTTCTTTTTCATCGCTAGGTAAATTCATTTTATCAACTTCATTAGACAAATCTTCGATTTCATCTAATAAACTTTCAGCTTCCTTAGAAGATAAATTAATCATTTCGTCAACAAAATCATAATCTTCTTCTTTAGGTTCCTCTTCGTTTTTACCAAATACATCAATATACTTTCCATAAATATTAAGTTCGGTAATTTTACTCATAATATCTTCAATACCAACAGAATATTTATTCATTAAATTACGAATGTTCTTATCTTTTGAATAATTTTGGAAAAACTCAACATCATCAGGAATTAAAATATTAGCGCGGAAAATTTGTTTTTCTTCTTTACCTCTATCTCCTTCACTAAATTTTCCTTCCATCGCTTCAATAGTTGACTCAACAAATTCGTTTTTTTCCTTTATCGCGTCGGCAATAGAATCTTTTTCAAAAGACTTAAAAATTTTCTCATTTTCTTTACGAATTTCCTTAGCTAAATTTTTAATAACCAAAAATCTATCCTGTTCTAACATATTCCCACCTCTTTTATTCTTTTATCTATAATTTACGCTCTTGAATCATACATTCCATCTTTAGTAGATACTACAACATCTGCCCCTTCACTTATAAACAAAGGTACTTTAACAGATAACACATTTTCTAAAACCGCTTCTTTTGTAGCGTTAGTAGCTGTATTTCC
>JAFUBK010000079.1 GCA_017460245.1 Bacilli bacterium | reverse complement strand
GTTTTCCTAGCTTTGTTTTTCTTATGTGGCTTGCTTTCCTCTGGGTTTTTTTTGGTCTCTTCCTCTGTTTTGTGATGTTTTGCTATTACTTTTGTTACTATTTTTCCTTTTTTGACTGTATCTATATAATCTAGAATTTTATGTTCGGTATTTATTTCGGCTGTTAATTCTTTTTTAAGGTGACAGTTGGTTTTTGAAAATAAAAAAATGTAAATACCACTCCTACAATTAAAAACACTATTAAAAGTATTGCAATTATTTTCCGCCTCATTTACTCTCACCTACTATTAAAAAATATACCACATGTTGCTTAATTTTACAATATTATTTTATACTAATATATTTTTATATAAGTTGTGTGCTTTTATTTTATATGTTAAAGGTAATTTTTTTATAAATTATAGTGTTTTTAATAAAGTGTAAAGTAAAAAAGCGCTTAAAGCGCTTAGTTAATTTCAATAATTCTTTTATTTTTTGTTTGATCAATTTTAGGAATAGATATTTTTAATACGCCATTGTTAAATTCAGCTTTAATATTTTCTTCATCAACGTCACCAACATAAAATTTACGTTCCATCGTTCCATAAAATCTTTCTTTACGAATTATATTTCTATCTTCGTTATTTTCTTCTCTTTCTTTTTCAGCTTTTATTGAAATATATCCATTGTTGCATTCAATTGAAATATCCTTTTTATCCATTCCTGGAATGTCGGCTTCGATGTGATAGATTCCATCTTTTTCATAGATATCACATTTCATCATATCTACACTATTTCCTTCCATTAAATTGTCAAAAATATTATCTAAATAAAACTTTCTAGGTAACATATATATTCCTCCTTCACATTATAAGTGTAACACCATTTTTAGCACTTGTCAAGTGTAAGTGCTAAAAATATTATATGAAGTTTTTTTTCTTTTATTCCTTATTCTTTTGATTCATTCCTAAAAATATTTTACCAGTTAGCATAATCATTTCTTTTGATTGTTCATCGATATTCTTTATTTTAGATATCATATCATTAATTTCTGAAGGTTTTAGATCTTTTAGTTCTTTGAATTCTTTAATACCGCTTTCAGCTAAAATGTCAAAAAATTCTTCAATTACTTTTTTTCTGTTTTCTAAAGTTGTTGATTCAATATAAGTTCTAACTGTGTCTTCACTTTTTCTGTTGGGAATTGATAGAGATGATTTAACTAGAAAACTTCCAAAGCAGTGCCACGTACTCGGAAAATGTCCGGCACTTGCTTGTGCGGATGATTTTACTACTTGATAGTTGTCATTATATAGTAAAATTCCAACCATACTTTCTTCGGGAATAATGTTCTTTAGTTTTGGCTTTATTTTTTGAAAGTTTGCGGAAAGAAATTGTTCTTTTAAAAAACCAGGACCATCGTTATTATAAATTTGTTTTATCTTTCGATATATTTTTGGCGTTGTTTCCATAACGCTTGCCATAGCTAAATTTCCGCCTTTAGAATGTCCTCCGACATAAATAATTTCATCGGTATTTTTGATTGTTTGATTTAGATAATTAGAAGCTAATAATTGTGCGTTTGTTGGATATGTATATAATAATTCAAAATTTTCTTTCCACCCAATAAGTGTATTGTCAGTTCCTTTAAATGCTACATAACAGCTACTGTCAAAAGTAATTGTTATTGCACAAAATTGTGTATTTTCATTTACTACTGAAATATAATTTCTGAATTTAATTTCTTTATAGCGGTTTAAATTTTCTATTTGATTTAATAACTTGACAGCGTTTTTAGCGCTACGGCCTAATATTTTGGAATCTTTTATTAAATCAATTATCTGCTTCACAGTTTTGCTTTCTTCAAAATTTATTTTTATTGGAAGATAGGCAAATGTGGTAAAAATAATATTATCAATGTCGTTAAATGGGTGTGTGTTAAAACTTTGGTTGCCATAATATTCTAAATAGGTATCTATATTGTTCATAAAGTCCTCCTTTTTTTATTTATAAATGATTTAACGTTAAAACTTTTGGTTTTATACGACATATAAACAAATCGTTAGAAAATGAAGAATACTACCAAGTAGTACGAAAAAATGAAATACAGAGTGCATATATTTTATTTTACTACCAAGGCCATAAAGTATTGCGCCGATAGTGTATGCGAGGCCACCTAGAATTAATAAAATGATACCATTTATATCCATTTTAGTTACTAGTTCTTCCCACGCAAAGACTATTAACCAGCCTGATAAAAGGTGACAAATTACCGAAGGCACTTGGTATTTGTCTACATTTATCGCTGTTAAAACAATCCCTATTATAGTAATTATCCATACTAAAGCAAAAACTATCCAGCCTATAGTATCATTAAAACAAACAAGGGTTATCGGAGTATATGTGCCGGCGACTAAAAGAAAAACATTGCAGTGGTCAATTACTCTAAGAACTTTTTTTGCTTCTAACTTTGGTGAAAGACTATGATAAATGCAAGAAATTGTGTATAAAATAATAGCTAAGCTCCCATAAATCGCTGACGTTGTTACAGCAATAGGATTTCCGTGATGAGCTGATATAACTATTAAAATAACTAATCCGGCAATGCTTAATCCGGCACC
>JAFUBK010000011.1 GCA_017460245.1 Bacilli bacterium | reverse complement strand
TGTAGCAATGGATAGCTTTTGTTTTTCACCACTACTTAATTCGTTTGGATTTTTTAGCAAATATTTTTGTGTAAGTCCGACCATTTTTAAAGTGTCTTCTATTCTTTTCTCATTTATTTTTTTCCTTTTGCTTTCTAAAATTGTTTCTAAATCTTCGTTTATTGTTTTATGTTTAAAATGAATAGTATTTGGACAAAACCCTATATTTTGTTTTTGATTATTAAAATCTTTAATTTTTTGACCATTTAAAAAAATATCTCCAGAAGTTGGCGTTTGATTTATACTTAATATGCTTAATAACGCTTTCAATTTTTTATAATTGTTTGACAAAAGAACGGTGATGGTTCCAGATATTACCTCTAAATCAATATTTTCTAAAACATTCTTTTTATCTTTAAGTGAAATTTTTTCTAATTTTATGTCCATAAATCTTCCACCAACTTTTCACTATTTACATAGATATTATTTATTAGGCTATAAAACTGCAGTTTATGAGAAAGTTCAATTATAAAAGGAAGATTTAAGCTGCAGTGTTCAAAAAGCTCTTCATTATCTAGTACTATTTCTGATGGCCCAAACATTATATTCTTTTCAGTTATTATTCCTATGTAGTTTCCTAATAGACAGTCATCTATGTTATTAGTTGCATTTATAATTGTAGTTCCATTTTCGTTTAATTGTTTAAGAATCTTTACTACTTCTTGTTTGTGGTTTTTTGATAAAAACTCTAAAGCGCTATCAATGATTATTATTTTAGGCTTTTGAATTATTACTTTAATAAACTCTACTAATATTTTATTTTCGGTGTTTAATTTTGAGATTGGTTTTTCTAATAAACTATCTATTTTTAAGTTTTTTACAAACTTTTTTAACATGGAATCACTAGTTAACAATTCTTTGACTTTTGTATTTTTGTTAGTAACTTTGGGTGAAGAAGTGATGTAACTAACGTCATCTTTTATTAATTCAAAACTTTCTTTAATTATGGGAGTGTTTTCAATCATTATAAAAGTATCGGCATTTAACTTTCCGGCAAGGAGTTTTAGTAAAGTTGATTTTCCACTACCGTTTGGTCCTAGAATAGTAAAAAAAGCTCCTTTTGGTATGATTAAATTAAGATTGGAAAAAATTAGTTTATCATGGTAGCTAAATGTTAATTCTTCTATTTCGATTATGTTTTCCATAATTATTCACCATTTTAATTATAATATAAAAACCTTTGTTTTTCAATAAAATTAATGGTTTGATTAAAAATAAACATCTGATGATGTTTATTGTTTTTTTCTTTGAATATTATAGGTCATTTTCAATAGTTGTTTTCTCGGAATAAAACGGGTAAAAAATAAGGCAATTTTCATTTTAAATCCTGGAACTATTATTAGCTTTTCTTTAAACATTTGTTTAATAGCATATTTGGCCACGTTATAACTATCTAAGCCCTTTAAACTAAACTCTACTTTGGCAACTTTGTTAAATTCGGTATTAACAGGTCCTGGACAAAGGGCACTAATGACGACATTACTTTTTTCTCTTCTAAGTTATTCATAGATAGCTTGTGTTAAACTTAACACATAACTTTTAGTTGCATAATATGTAGACATTAAGGGACCAGGAATGAAGCCAGCTGATGAGGCGACATTTAATATATATCCTTTATCTTTCTTTTTAAAGTCTTTTAAGAATTGTTTGGTTAAAGTATGAACCGCCTTTATGTTTAAATCTATCATATCTAATTCTTTATCTATATTTGTTTTTGAAAAATCACCAAACAAACCAAATCCAGCGTTATTTATTAAAATTTCAATGTCTTCTTTTTTTACTTGGTTATAAAGTTTCATACAATTGAAGGTGCTGGAAACATCTAATTCAATTATTTCAACATTTGTTTCTAATTCTTTTTTTAATTTTTCTAGTTTTGATTTTCTTCTGGCTACTAATATTAAATCATAGCCTTCTTTACTTAATGTTCTAGCCATATCGGCACCAATTCCAGATGAAGCGCCAGTTATAAGTGCTTTCATGTTATCACCTTCTTTATTTAATTATATAGCACCTTGTTTGTTTTTTCAACGTTTAAGACTAAAATAATTGACTTTTTGAGCCAATTTAGCTATGATTATTTTGGAGGGTTTTTATGGACGGAATGTGCTTTATTTATTGTTCGGAAGAAGAAGCTCAGATTATGGCTTCTATTGATAGAGATGTGCTAGAATATCTACCTACTGATATTAAATATACATCAGCAATGGAAGATATCCTTTCTAAAGAATATGGATACGGAATAATATCTCCAGAGAAAGAGGAAAGATATAATACTCCTAGCTATATTTCTGATGAGGATATGACTGTTTTAGAAGCCGAGGCTTTACTTTACCACTTGGAAATGGCGAATGCTTATCCTGAGGCTAGGGAATATTGCCGAGAAAAAATATTAAAATTATACAAAAGAAGCTTTCGCTTCTTATTTTATTTTGGATTTATTTTTTGTTATTCGATTTTGAATAAATTCTTTTTTATTTTTAAGAGATGTTGAAATATATTCTAACTTCTTACTTTCTATTTCATCTTTATAATTATTTAAAAGAATATCGATACTTCCACTATCGACTATTTCGATAAAATTCATTATTAAATCTTCAATATGTTCATAATAATGGGTAGTAAGGTAGTCTAAAACGTCTTTTATTTCAAATTCCTGATTTCCTATGTAACAATATTCTTCATCTGAACCTATATTATAGGCACTAAAAGCAAGTGCGTTATCAAATGAAGGGGCCAAACGATAATCATGGCTTTTTTCATTATAGATAACACCAATATTATTTATCCTTCTGTCTTCATTACCGATAATACAATCTCCAAAAATTTGTCTGATGTAGTCTGTTTTCATTTTTGCTTTATTAACTTCATCGTTACCAAAAAAACGATCAAACATACTTGTTACTTTAAAAAAGCATGTACGAATTTGTTTTTCAATATTATTTGATTCAATTTTAGACCAAGTTTGAGGCAATGAATAAACGATATCTCCTTTTTGAGTTAGAAAGCTTTCGATTATAGCGCATCGATTATCTGTTAAATCAAGTTCTTTGATTTCTTCTTCGCTTCGATTATATCCTAACCATACGTTTACAACCGGAATATTTAATAATTTTAAGATATTCGATGACAAACTTTCCATTACATCTGAATCAGGACAAGCTGGATTATTATACTTTACTAATTTGTCAGTGCCATCATTTATCCAATATTTGGCACTATAACCTCTTGGCTCTTCACTTTTTTTATATAAATTACTTACATCTTTTCTTTCCACAATGCTATCTCCTTTTTTGGTAAGTTATTTTTAATTTGTCAGTGTTTAATCCACCTTCTGAATTTTCAAGCATATCAACTTTTTCGGTTTCGGTTAC
>JAFUBK010000010.1 GCA_017460245.1 Bacilli bacterium | reverse complement strand
TCTTTTTCAAAGAATACGTTTTCGTTATTACTGTCAGCGATAGTTAAGGTGCCTATTATATCATAATTGAAATTGATATTGCTTTTAGCACCTATTTTGAAAATATAATTATATGTAATATCTATTTTCTTTATTAAGCTTGCAACAAATACTGGTGCTTTTTCGGTTTTATCTTTGGTTAAATATTCTTCTTCATAAAATTCATTGTCTTTTAAATATACTTTATAGTCTAGATTCCCGTTTTCCTGATAGGTAATAGCTTGTGGATTTTTTATAGAAAAAGAGACATTGATGACAAATGTTGCTAAAAAAAGAGCAGCAACAAAAATAACAGTGTATATAAAAACTCTTGTTTTATAGCCGATATAAAGAGGTTTTTTTTCTTTTGATATATTATTTATATTTTCAGATGACGAATTTACCTCATTTATAGACTCTTTTATATTGTGTTTTTTATCTTTGCCCATCTTTTTCTCCTCCTATATTTTAAAGTTCATTTAATAGTACTGTTGGCCATCCAATGCACGGTATTTTATGATTTACAACTCCTATTACATCTTTTGCTTCTATCATAAAATTATCCATTTCGTTGTTGGCATCACCTTTAGTGTAAAAATAATATTCGTTTTTATCTTTGACGATATCAACTAATCTATGAACTATTATTCTTCCTTCGTGTTTGTAGGCAATAACTTGCCCAACTTCTAACAACTCATATTGTTTATCTATTTTTTCAATGATTACGGCATCACCTTTTTTTATTTTTGGATGCATACTACCACTTGCTATGGCAACTGCGTGGTAGTGAAAGTATCCTGAAGTAAAATATACTAACACTACTGTAATAATTGTAGGACCAATTAAGGTCATTAGATGTTTCTTGTTGTATTCTCTTTCAACATCTTCGTCTCTATCTTTTTTAAAAAATGTATAGATTCTATATGCAAGTATGGCTGGCAGTGTAAAGTCTATTACTGATATTATGTATTCTCCTGGAGCAGGTACTATAGGTAATACAAATCTAAATAACTCTACTATTAAAGAGTAGAATATGGCTGGCTTATAACCAACCTTTGTTACGACATAAGATAATGCGACGTTTGAACTTATTGCTGGAAGCAGAGTTAAAGCTATAAACTTAAATATTGTAATATTCGATGCATAATTAATAGTGTGTATCTGCGTTGTTATATCTAATAGTATAAAAAGCAAAACCACTATGATAATAGCTATTTTGCTACCTTCTGCTTTGCACAGCATCATGTATCTAAATACTTCTCTTAATATTATATAAAAGATTGCCGGTATAATAAATTTTATAATTCCTTCTGGAACTAAAAAATTTGTTCTTGTAAAGCCAACAATTATACCTAACAAATAATATAGTATAAAGAAAGTAAATAGGAATATTGCAATATCTAAAATTACATCTTTTATATATCTATGCTTGTCTTTTTCATATCCAAAAATTTGTTTAAAAATAAACATTGTGATTAATAGAAATATAATCATTTTGTATCTTGAAAGAATGTTAAATGAAAAGCTATTTAAAAGAAGTAAAACAAACATTATGATACTAAAAATAAGTAATCGTCGATATCCCCTTTTCATAACTTTTCCTCCCAAGAATTATATAGTGTAAGGTACAATTAGCGGACTAATTGTACCTTTTACTATATTTGTTTATTAATCAAGTGAATCATACTGTAAAGTAATGTCAGCAAATGTTACATCAAAGTCTCCTGATGCTTTTGGAGCATCTTGTGCATAACTAATTTTAACAACAATTGGTTCTGCTGTTTTAGAAGCTAATGAATGACCTGTAATAGCTGACTGACTTGCCGTTGCATCAGTTATTGCATTTGCACCAGATCCAACACTTATGCTTAGTGTTAAATATGGGCATGTAGCGGTTACTGAAGCTTGGTCACCAGCAACTTTTGCTTCACACGCTGTTGCAGCTGATGTCATTGTTAACGCTTTTAAATATGCTGGATAATCATTATCGTTCCAAGCGTAGAAACTATATGTTACAGATTGTCCAGGCTCTGTAAATGTAGCGTGTAAGTTTTGAATCACTGGAGCTTTTGGATTTGTAGTATTATCGATTGTTGCATTAGTTGCAGTGAAGCCATCTGCAGTAACACTTGGTACTCCAGCAATTGTATTAGTTTCTAGTGCTGATGAGCTTGATGAGAAAAATACATGGAAGTCATCGACTGGATTTACTTCTGCTGATGATTTAATTGTTAAAGTAGAAGTGAATGCGGCAAAACCGATAGTTAGTCCAACTATACCAACCAAAAGAGCTGCGATAGCTATTACTCTTGTACTTCTTTGTTTTTCCATTAATTTCACCTCCCTACTTTTTATGCGTCTTGAGCATATGATGAAATTCCCTATATTTTATTTTATTCGATACAATAAGCATCTATTTTCTACTTATCATATGCTACTATAATAATATTAACATATTTTTTTTTAATTGGCAATCGTTATTCTAAAAAACTACTTCTAATATTAAGAAAAGTTGAAAATTTTGACGATATTGACACTTATAAAACGACATACTAGTATGTCGTTTTATACACCCATTGTCATAGTTTCTGGTAGCGTTGAGCCTCCGTCTATTACTATTCCCTGCGCGGTTATATAACTTGATTCATCGCTGGCTAGGAATGCAGCTAAATTACCTAGTTCTTCAATAGTACCCATTCTTTTCATTGGGATGGCTTTTGAAATTCCGTCTATTACGCTTTGTGGGTTTTCCCCATTGCTTAATTTGGCCATGTTTTCAACCATTGGTGTCATTATATATCCTGGCATTATGGCGTTTACTCTAATGTTCTTATCTACCAGTTCAGCTGCTAAGCCTTTGGTAAAGCCTATTAGCGCGGCTTTGGTTGTGGCGTAAGCTACCTCACCACTATCGGCCACCATTGGTCCTGTTACACTTGATAAATTTATTATTGACCCCGATGCCATATAAGGCAGTGCAGCTTTGGTTACATTCCAAGTTCCTTTTATGTTTATATCAAAATGAAAATCTCTTATTTCGTCTGTCATATTTTCGAATTTTTCTAACTGACATACACCAGCATTGTTAACTACTACACTAATGTTGCCAAATTTTTCAAAAACCATTTTCATAGCAGAGGTTACTCTCGCTTTATCTCTTATATCTACTTTTAGAGCATATACATTTGGACTATTTAACTGACGAACCGTATTTTCTAACTGTTCAGAATAATCTAGTATTGCCACTTTAGCTCCTTCTTTTAGAAATACTTTTACTATTCCTAGTCCGTTTCCCATAGCTCCGCCCGTTACTACAGCTACTTTTCCATCTAGTTTCATTTTATTCATTCCTTTCTTTTAACACTTCTACTTCGTCATCGTTTCTTAGGTTAAAGGCATTAGCATCATCTGTATCTAAATGAAGTCTTAATGATGCTTGCTTCGTAACTTTTAGATAGACATTTTTTAGTATACCCGCTTTTTCACCATTTATTTTTACTACTACTTTTTCTGTGTTTTCAAGACCCCATTTTTTTATATCTTCTTCAGTTAAGTGTATATGTCTATTTGCAAGGATGAGCCCTTTATCTAAATTCACTTCACCTTTGGGACCAATTATTGTAATTGGAAGACTTCCTTCTAAATCACCAGAAGTTCTTATTGGGGGATTTACTTTTAGTTTATAAGAGTCTGTTTTTGATATTTCGATTTGATTATAATCTCTTAGTGGGCCTACTATTCTGACGTTTTCAAAAAAGCCATTTGCGGTTTTAATAGTTACTGTTTGTTTAGCAGCAAATTGTTCCGGTTGATCTAAATATCTTAATACTTCTAATTCTTCATCAAACAATTTATTATATATTTCTTCAGTTAAGTGAACGTGTCTATTAGATACACCAACTTTTATTTTCATTTTATCACCTTCTACTTTAATATAATTATAGCATAATCTTATAAAAATCAAATATATTTTTAAGGAAAGGAATGATTTTATGAATAATAATTTTGTTAATAATGCTTTCCCTGGAAATCCACTTTATTCTGGGGGAAACATTCCAAATCAACAAACTGCTAATACAGCAGGACCTGATTTTAATTTTGAACAATCTTATATTGAAAACATTTTAAGGCTTAACAAAGGCAAACAAGTTCAAGTGTATGCATCATACCCCGATTCAAATGAATGGCGTGATAAGATTTTCTCTGGAATTATTGAGCAATCTGGAAGAGATCATTTGATTTTAAGCGATCCACAAAGTGGTGATTGGTATCTTATTTTAATGATTTACGTTAATTATATTAGATTTGACGAAAGAATTATTTCTAGTTCAGAATTTTATCCAAATAATTGAAATGAAAAAGTTTATTTGATATAATGTGTTGTAGGTGATAGATATGGAAATACTTATAATTGGAATGGCTATATTTTTTGTTATATTTGTTTTAATTTTATTAATAGCTAAGACATACAACAATTTCCAAAATTATATTATAAGAATTAACGAAGCTGAAACTAATATTGACTCGATTTTAAGAAAAAGATTTGATTTGCTTAATAAATCGATTGATATAATTAAGGCCAACATTAAAACTGACGATGAAATTTTAAGTGAAATTGTTAAACTTCGTTCGAGAAAACTTTCCAATTTTGATTTAGATAGAAGTTTATGTGATGGAATTGCAGAATTTAATACTTATAAAGAAAAATATCCAGAACTTAAAAACAGTGAGGTTTTTACTAAAACTAGTATTTCTTTAAATGAATCCGATGCGGAAATTATAGCTTTTAAAAAGTACTATAATGACATTATTACTGATTACAATAAACTAGCAAAATCTTTTCCTTCTAATATTGTTGCTTTAATATTTAGATTTAAACCGAAATTATATTTTGATGGTAAAGATATGTCTGATGACGATGTGAATGATTTTAAATTATAAAAGCATAGAATTTTATCTATGCTTATTTTTTTTCCTTTTTCTTATTTTTCTAAGAATATACAAAATTATTAATATTCCTAAAATAACGCCACCATATATTATATATTCTTCCTTTATGGTGAGATTTTCTTTTGTTTTTTCTTTTTCCTTTTCATTCGTTTTTATTTTTATTCGAAACTCACCATCTTTAGTGTATGAATAGTTTTCTCTAGCATAACTAGCTATGTAGTCTTTTTCTTTTAATTTGTTTGATTCAATTTTTAAATCTTCATAATCTCCCTTTAAATTTTTAAGTTCTTCTTTTAGTTCTTTTTCTTCGTGATTTAGCTGATATAATTGAATGCCAGTTGTCACTATTGTAAAAAGCAAATATCCAACAGCTAAAATAGCAATTGGAGTCAAAACAGTAAGACGTCTTTTTGCTTTTTTTGATATTTGTTTTTTTGCCAAAATCATCACCACGATCCTAAATTGAGTATATCATTTTTTAAATCGTTTTACAATTGTTTTTTGTGTCCAAAAGCCTATGGTTAACACAATTAAACAATATGGGTGAAATATAGCGTAATTTATTTTTTGTAATATTATAAAATATAAAAGCATTCCGACCAAAACTACTAAAAAAGCCCCTGTTATCTTGATATACTTTTTGTTGTGGTTGATTATTTTGGTATTCAAATCTATAAAAAAAGAGAAAAAAATTCCGTATATGAAGGAAAAAATTAAAGCTATTATTTGAATGGTTAAATTCATTATTTAAAAAGTTTATTAAAGATACTGTTTTCTTTTATTTTTTTTCCTTCGTCAGTATAATTAAGACTGTTAACAGTTCCTTTTATAGTAACGTTCCCTTGATATGTGTCTAATTTTACTATTTCTAAATCTTCACCTTTGATTATCAAATTGCCCATTGTTGTTTCTAAAAAAAACTCTTCTTCATCAAAGTTGTCGATTTTTTTAACACCAGTTATTATAATGCTTTTTCTTTCGTTAATAGTTATAGCATGGGTTAGCGAAGACATTGTTTCTATATCTTTCATGGTATCCCTCCTATAAAAATATATGAAAAAAAAAGAAGATTATTCTTCTTTTAATTTATTATATTCTTCAAAAATGGCATCTTCAAACATTTTTCTTGTTTCTTGATTGATAGGATGAGCCATATCGATATACTTTTTAACTTCTTCACCATCTTCATTAATGTAGGTTTTTGGTCTACTTGGCATAGCAATATGTAAGTTTCCTTCTTTGTCTTGTCTGATTCTGATTCTTTCGACTTTGAAGCAATCATCTAGTGTTACACTAGCTATTCCAAGAATATGACTATCTTCCCTTTCCATTTTAGTTACTTTTACTTCGGTAATTTTCATGCATACCTCTCCCTTCTGGTGTATTGTTTTACAAGTTAAGTATACTATAAAATTTTGCAAAAGGCAACATTTTTCCTTTTAATTATCATAAATTTTAATTGTTTTGGTTATTATGTCGGCATATGAAAATGATTTGGTGGTTTTTTTATCATTGCATAGTTCTACTAAGAAGACGCTGCTGTATAAATTTTTAATGATTGCAGGATATATTTCATATTTGTTTCTTCCTAAATCATACTTTATGGTTACTTGTTTGTTTTGATAATGACTTAAAGCTTTTTTGATAGTTTTATTATCATATACACCTTTATCGAGGATATCCAACATACATTGTTCCTTTCGTTATAATTCCACCAATCCCGTCTTTTCCATACTTGGTTTTTTCTAGAATACTTTTTAAATCTATGTCTTTATTAATATCTGATAAACTTAAGGTTGATGCAACTATAGCAGGGTCCAAGGCGTGAATATTTATTCTTTTTGGACTA
Source organism: Bacilli bacterium (assembly GCA_017460245.1). Classification (GTDB taxonomy): domain Bacteria; phylum Bacillota_I; class Bacilli_A; order RF39; family UBA660; genus Coprosoma. Next base: position 633 of record JAFUBK010000010.1, on the reverse strand, counting down.
GAGGCAAAGTTAGCCCCTGCTTTGATTAATTCTTCATAAAAAGATGAACAAGCCCCTGCGATTATAATCAGTTTCTCGTGGCTGTTTTCAAATTCTCTAGCTTTTTTTACCGCATCGACAAAAAATTCACTTGATTTATAAGCTTTTATATCTGACGATGACCCTTTTTTCTTATAATAAGCATCATGACCGGTTATTACCAAAATATTAGGTTTATATTCTTTTAATAATTCTTTTATATTAGATGGTATTGTCTCTTCATTTTCTTTTATCCCCATCGCCCAAATTCCCATTTTTTTATAGTAATCTAGGCATCTATTTAAATATTCTTGATCGCTATCTATGTGAAGTATCTTACCTGGCAGATAAAAATAATCATCTCGATTTAAATCTACTTTTGTTTAAATTCTGTCTAAAAAACTCTTTTCATTTTCAATGTCTTCGTTTTGATATTTTTTTAAGTCTTCAACTAAAGCGTCTGCCAACAGACGCATATTAACACCTTTTAGTTTAACAATATCACCAATTTCGATAATTTTAAAAATAATATCATTGCCATATGAATTTCTAGTTACTAAATCACCTACTTTATAATCCATTTTATCACCTAGTTAATTATATGTTTTTTTATTT
>JAFUBK010000078.1 GCA_017460245.1 Bacilli bacterium | reverse complement strand
TTTAGTATAAGAAAGCGAGCCTACGAAAAAAGCTATTAAAATAACCACAAATATAATAGCTAAATTAAATAACGCAGTATTCCCTACAGCTTCATTCATTAACTACCACTTCCTTTATCGTTAGAAGAAAAATTATATATTCGTTCCCCTTTAGTATGAACCGGTATTTTAAATGAACCAACAATTGGAAGTTCAACAAATATATAAGTAACTACACTATAATTATAATAAGTTGCTGTCCCCTTTTCATCATGACTTGCACCATCAGTAGGATAATAATAAACGCAATAATAATGGCTAACATCATCCATTGACACATTACCATTACTACTAGAAACCAAATCAACGTTTTGTGTACCAACCCTTCTAGTAGTTGGACACACATTATTATTCTTATAGGCATATCCAATAGTTTTTAATTTGTTTTCTATATCGAGTTTAGAATACCTATTATAACCCTCAAACTGATCAATAGAATCTAAAATTAATGAATTTGTTTTAAAAGCTTTATAGTAACTAATTGTGGCGGTAAGTAGCCCGAAAACAATTACTATAAATATAATTATAATATTAAGTGTTGCCCACTCACCAATACTTTGTTTCATAGACTACTCCCTTTCATAAAATAATCTTGTTAATCACAAGTATATGAAGAAATACTACAAGTATTATTCTCCCACACACCACCTGCATTCATACAACAAGCTCTTTGTTTAGTATTATTCATCATACTAGTAACTAAAGGTGTCGCAATAGCTACAATAACTCCTATCAATATAATTGTTACAACAGTTAAATTTGCCTCTCCTGAAGCCTCTTTCATTAATCTTCACCTCCCATTTTACCTTTATAAAATTATAACATAATTTTCCAAAATTTACTATAAATTCATCATCATCATCATTGAAAGTAGTAAAAACACAAGCGTTCCACCACCAGTTCCAAATAACATAATCATTGTTTTTTGTTCCATTTTATCAAGTCTTTCTTGATATTTTTGTTCTCTAGCTTTATTTTGCAAAGCCGAAATGGTTCTAGAAAACATAAGCAATTGTTCTTGTTTGTTTTGCTGACTACCTAAACCAAGTCTATAAAGAAGTCTCATCATTCGCATTGAATCCCTTACTGGATATTCATTTGCAAAATCCATATAAGGTTGAACAGAAGAATCTCCAGCATCAATTTTATCAATAAGTCTTTGCAATCCTGGCTTAAATATTTCAGGTGCTGAGTCTATAGATTTGCCAATTGCAACCGGAACAGTATAGTGCTGAATTAAAATCTCTAAACTCTTTAAATAGTATGGAAGCATTAAATTAATTTTATGCAAATTGGCTTTATAATAACTTTTTAATTGTGTATATTGAAGTTTAAACATTAAGAAACCTAATATAACAGATAAAACAACATATACAAAAGTTAAATTATTTAAAAAGATAAAAAACATAAATACAATTACAACTAGTCCATTTCTAATACGTTGACCATACAGTTTTTCAACATCTTCACTTGTTATATTTCCGTATTTTACTTTTAATAAAAACTCATAATCATCTTCCATCAAAAATCTAAAATAAGGTTCTGTTTCTTTAACAAATTTGCGAGAACTAAAGTGATTATTTGTTTCCAAAACAAACACAAATATAAGTGCGATAAATATAAATAATATTCCAGTACTCATTATTCCGCCCCCACATCTTCATTATAATATTTTTCCCCGTTAAGAAGGAAAAATGTATTAAGCCATATGATTCCATGAAGTAATAATTGAACAAGTCCGTTATCAAGCATTTCATTATAAGTTTCAACACCTAACAAAAACTGAACAAGCATTACCATTAAGTATAAAATAATACCAAATTGTAAAAACTTTTTGTGGAATCCAGCTCTATCAATACGGTCTCTATAAACAGCTTCTACAAGCATATCTATATCCTGACTCATATTTTCAAGTGATTCGCCAGCGTCACGAGAACCTTCATTAGTTATTTGATAAAATAGTTGATGCATATTTCTTACAATATAATAATCATATTTTGCATTGAAAAACTCAATTGCCTCATCAATAGTACCATTTTGATAAGCCATATCAATCATTGTTTTAACGTCGCTTTT
>JAFUBK010000077.1 GCA_017460245.1 Bacilli bacterium | reverse complement strand
TAAAGAAAATGGAGGCTAAAATATGGCAAAAAGAAAATCACGAAAATCATCACAAAAACAAACCGCATCTTACAGCATAGAACTAAAGGGAATACTGTTAATTTTGATTGCCATAGTCGGTTGCTGTCCATTTGGTATAGTTGCTGATATTATTAAAGGCTTTTCTGGCTTTTTAGTAGGAGTTTGGTATATTCCTCTTTTAATATTAATTGGCATTTGTGGAATATATATGATGGTGAAAAGAGATTATCCCGACTTTTTAACGTCACGTCTAGTCGGTTTTTACATAGCTATTTTAGGAATTTTAATTCTTTCGCATACGGGGTATGTTAGTAGCTTAGCCAAAGATGGTATCGAAGGGTTTGATGTTATAAAAGAAACTGCAAATAACTTGATGGGATTTATTCAAAATGCCACAACCATACAAGGCGGAGGCATGATTGGCGCTATATTTTCTGTTTTGTTTGTTAAAGCACTTACTATCGATGGAACTTACGTCGTATGCATCGCCTTAATTATCTGTGGCTTAATTATGTTTACAGGTGTTTCTATTTATGATGTTGTAATGTGGATGAAAAGTCACCATAGTCAGTTCAAAGAACAAAAAATTAACATTAAAGCCGAAGCAGCAGCTAAAGAAGCAGAAGAAAAATTTGAAGCAGAAGATAAAAAACTTATCATATCTTCAATCGATGAACTACCTAAAAATAAACCTGCAGAAGAATCCAAAGAAATATCCGAAGAAACAAATACTATTGTTGATAATAAAGGCTATAAATTACCATCTATGAATATATTAAACAAAGCTAAAAAAGTAAATGGTAAAGAAAACCAAGATAGAGTTAAGAAAAATGTTATTGACCTTGAAAAAGTCCTTAGAGACTTTGTAATTGAGGGTACAGTTGGTGCTGCCAATATTGGACCTGCTGTAACTCAATACGAACTAGAAGTAAAATCTGGTACTAAAGTTTCCAAAATAACTAGTATAAACAAAGAAATCGCTTTAGAATTAGGGGCCAAAGATGTACGAATTCAAGCTCCAATTCCAGGCAAAAAAACTGTTGGTATTGAACTACCTAACCAAGTTATAAGTCCAGTATCAATTAGAGAAATTTTAGAAGAAGTACCAAAAGAAAAAGAAAATAGTAAATTATTAGTCGCAATGGGACGTAGTATTATGGGTAAAGCTATAAGTCTTGAAATAGATAAAACGCCACACCTATTAGTAGCTGGTTCAACTGGTTCAGGTAAATCTGTTTGTATTAATAGTATGATTTCTTCCATATTAATGCGTACTAAACCAGATGAAGTAAAACTAGTATTAGTAGATCCTAAAAAAGTAGAATTGTCAATGTATAATGGCATTCCCCATTTACTAACACCAGTAGTCACTGACCCAAAAAAAGCTAACATTGTTCTTCAAAAAATAGTAAAAATTATGGAAGATAGATATGACTTATTTGAAGAAAGCCGTACCAAGAATATTGCTGGGTACAATGCCTACGTTGATAATAAAAATCAGCAACTAGCTGAAGAAGACCACTTACAGAGATTGCCATATATTGTTGTAATAATCGATGAACTTGCCGACTTGATGTTAGTAGCTGCCAAAGAAGTAGAAGATTCAATTATGAGAATTACCCAAATGGCCAGAGCTGCTGGTATCCATTTAATCGTCGCAACTCAAAGACCTTCTACTGATGTTATTACCGGAGTTGTCAAAGCCAATATTCCATCAAGAATTGCCTTTGCTGTATCAAGCAGTATCGATTCACGAACAATTTTAGATATGTCCGGCGCTGAAAAACTACTAGGTAAAGGAGATATGCTATTAAAACCACAAGGGGAAAATATTCCAATCCGTGTTCAAGGTAACTTCATTACCGATGACGAAATAAAAGCTGTAGTCGATTATACAATCAGTCAGCAAAAAGCCAAATATGACCAATCATTAACAATTTCTGATGAAAATGCTGGGGCAACCACAATGGTGGGAAACGATGATTATGAAGAACCTCTTTATAATGAAATTGTCGAATTTGTTATAAATGGTGGCAAAGCTAGTGCTTCATTATTACAAAGACGCTTCCACCTAGGTTATAATAGAGCTGCTAGATGTATAGACTTGTTAGAAGAAAGAGGAATAATAGGACCACCAAACGGATCAAAACCTCGTGAAGTTTTAGTAAAAATGGAAAACAAAGAAGAATAGAGGTGAATTATGGGGTTAGAAAAACAAATAAAACAATCAAATGATGTCAGTACGTTAAAAATAATTCTTACATTTATTTTACTAGTTCTTGCT
>JAFUBK010000076.1 GCA_017460245.1 Bacilli bacterium | reverse complement strand
AGATTATCCAAATGCCGTAACCATTAAATTAGAAGAAAATTATCGTTCAACAAGCAATATTTTAAACGTTGCCAATGATATTATAAAAAACAATAAAAAAAGAAAAGAAAAAATATTGTGGACAAAAAATGAAGAAGGCTTAAAAATAAAATATCATCGTGCTTATGACGAAAAAGACGAAGCTCATTATGTCACCAGCGAAATCAAAAAACTTATAAATAATGGTGTAAACAAAGAAGATATAGCAATTCTTTACCGTACAAACGCTCAATCGCGAAATATGGAAGAAGATTTATTGAGTGAAAATATTCCATATAAAGTTGTAGGAAGTTTTTATTTCTATAATCGTAAAGAAATAAAAGATTTAATCGCCTACTTAAAACTTATATATAATGAAAATGATGATATCAGTCTTATGCGTATAATTAACGTTCCAAAAAGACAAATAGGTCCAAAAACTATCGCAAATTTATCACAAAAAGCCATTGATAACAATCAAAGCTTGTATGCTGCCATCGATAGCGGCAAAGAATTAGGTTTTAAAAAAATAATTGAAGAAATAAAAAAAGCAAGCGAGAATATTTCTTTAACTGAACTAGTCGACTTAATTTTAGATAAAACCGGAATGAGAAAAGAACTTCAAAACGAAAAAACTATTGAAGCAGAAGTTAGATTGGAAAACCTAGAAGAATTTAAATCAATAACTAAAAACTTCGAAGAAAACAATGGAATAATTTCTCTAGAAGAATTTTTGTTAGAAATTAGTTTAGTATCCGATATTGAAGAACACAAAAATAATAGCGACGTTATAACAATGATGACAATTCATTCAGCTAAAGGGTTAGAGTTTAACCACATATTTTTAATTGGTTTAGAAGAAGGAATATTTCCCCACAGCAATTCCCAGGGCTCTGAAGAAGAAATTGAAGAAGAAAGAAGGCTTTGCTATGTCGCTGTAACTAGAGCCAAAAAAACCCTAACAATAGTTAACGCCAAAAGAAGAATGCTTTATGGAAATACAAATATAAATCCACCGAGCAGGTTTATCAATGAAATTAATAAAAAATATTTAGATAGCGACGAAAAAGAAGTGTCGCCAGTTGTAAGCAAAAAAGACATGATTGACGAAACTATAGACTATCAAGTAGGTGACAAAGTCATCCACGATAAATATGGCGAAGGCATAATTGTCGGCGTTGGTTCAATCCTTACTATTGCATTTTCTCACAAATATGGTATTATAAAGATAATGAAAGGTCATAAAAGCATAAGAAAGGTGGAAAAAGATGATACTATCTATTATTGATAAATTAAATCAGTGGGTAGAACCAATTCACACTTGGATAGATGCAAACCACTCAAATCCTTTAATGTGGATAGGTTTTATATTACTGGGGCTTGCTGTATTTTTCTTAACATATGGTGCCCTTAATAGAAACGAGTAGGAGGAAAATATGGAAGAATATACACTATTAGTAATGGCTGCTGGTATGGGAAGCAGGTTTGGAGGCTTAAAACAAATTCAGCCAGTTGGCCCAAACGGAGAACTACTTATAGAATATTCAATTTATGATGCCATAAAAGCCGGTTTTAACAAAATAGTTTTTGTTATAAATAAAGACACGGAAGACTACCTTAAAACTCATATTGGCCAAAAAATTGAAGATAAAGTAAACGTAGAATACGTTGTTCAAGATATCAATGATTTGCCAGAAGGTTATAAAAGACCTGAAAACAGAATTAAACCATGGGGAACTGGGCATGTAATTTACTGTGCCAGAAACATTTTAAAAGGTTCTTTTGCAATTATTAATGCTGATGATTTTTATGGCTATAATTCTTACGAAACATTACTTGATTTTTTAAAAAACAACACAGATCGCACACATTATTTAACTATTGGATATAAAATCAGCAATACTTTATCAGAAAACGGAAGTGTTAAACGTGGTGTTGTTCGTATGGAAAGTGGCATATTAAACCAAATTATCGAAAGTAAAATTGTAACAGAAAACAGAGGACCAGTAGCATATCCTTTAGACGGCAGAACTCCATTTAAAATAACCGATGATGATTTAGCCACGGTTAATTTATTTGCTTTTACTCCAAATTTTTTAAAAGCAATTATTGATAAGTTTCCAGTTTTTTTAGATAAAAATATTAATATCGAGGGTTCTGAATATTTAATACCAGATGTCGTAGCTGAACAAATTAAAGAAGGCAGTGCTACTGTATACATAAATTCAACTACCGACAAATGGCACGGAATGACATATAAAGAAGATTTAGAACAATTACAAAATGCTATAAACAATTATATAGCCGAAGGAAAATACCCAGAAAAACTGTGGGAATAATAGGGGTGATAGTATGAAAAAAGGTTTCACACTAGCCGAAGTTTTAGCGGTAGTAGCAATACTTGGATTGTTACTGCTTTTAATTGCGCCAAATATCTTAAACCGCATTAATTCAAAAAACGAAGTAGTCGAAGACGTCCAAAAGAAAATGATTTACAACGCTACGGATATGTATATGGAACAAAATTCAGATATTTATCCAGCAACAGAAGGCAACGTTTATTGTATGTCTATTAGCGATATGGTATCAGCCGGAATTTTAAGTCAAGAATATGTTGACTTGAATGGAAAAGGAACAACAATAGAACAAATGTGGAAAAGTGTTGAAGTAACCATTACTAGCGATAAAGGCGGTAAAAGTTACAAATTATATAGTGAAAATGAATGCCGTGAGTCATTAAATGATAAAATAGAATTTGCTATTTCTCCAAGCAATAAAAAATGGTCTACTTCCAAAACTGTAACCATCAAATTTCCAACATTAGGTCCACAATATTCCTATTATTATATGGTTAATGGTGGTGAAGAAAACTTAGTTCAAAACGGAAAAACTACAACCATAACTATTTCTGATAATGCTAAAGAAACAAATGGAATAGAAGTCACAGCCTATGTAAAAAACACTGTAGATTCTGACCAAGATGAAGCAGTTATAAATGGACAAACTGAAGTCTTAAGAATTGACACTGATAAACCAGAATGTTCTTGGGAAATCACCGACACTGAAGTTAGTCTTACCGCTGAAGATAAATCAAGTACAGCCACAGCCGGACTCAATAAAACTAATAAACTAAGTTATAGTAATGATAGCAAAGTAACACTATTAAGAGACAATACAAAAACCGAAACATATTATGGATTTGTTAAAGACGCTGCTGGCAACAAAGATACTTGTCAAAAGGAAGTAAAAAAAGGAACACTACCAACATGTAGTCTTGCTGTCTCTTGTACAAAATCAAATGGTTGGTGTAAAGATGACGCAACCATAAGCCTTACTAAAGGAAATGGGGCTACCGATTATACAATAACAAAAACATCAACAGTTCCATCGACCTATACCAACAAAAGTATTACCGTAACCAATGACACCACTGGAACAGTATATTATGGTCATGTTAAAGATAGCGAAGGTAATGAAGGAATGTGCAATATCACTGTAAAAAAAGATGCTACATCGCCAACATGTACGCTTTTAAATACATTTACAGCTAAAAATGGTTGGTGCAAATCAAACTCCACAATATCGTTCAAAAATAAAAGCTCAGACGTCAATTCCTACGGAATAACCACCTCTACAACAGCGACATATAATAGTAAAACCAGTGTAACACATTCAAAAGACACTACTGGTACAAAATACTATGGATTTGTTAAAGATGCTGCTGGTAATACCGGAAGTTGTAATCTTACAGTGAAAAAAGACACAGTTTCTCCATCGGTACCAACAGTTAATTTATATAAATGGAAAAACAACGATACTAAACCGACAAGTTCTAGTGGCCTGTCCACATATACCAATAATACTTGGTATAACGGAAAAGTGTTTTCGATACCATCTTCTAGCGATGCCACATCGGGAGTTTCCTATTATTTATATACGACAACAGGAAAAACATCCAATGAAACTGATTATAAATCAGCTTATAGAAATATCGAGGCTCAGGGAACGTCATATGTAAAATTTAAGGCTTGTGATGCCGCTGAAAATTGCTCAAATTATTCAGCTAATAAAGTCATAAAATTAGATCGAAGTGCACCATCAGTCCCAACAATAAAAAATCCAAGTAGTGGAAAATGGACGAAAAACAATTTTAAACTAACTTTAACATCTTCAGATTCCTATTCAGGAATAAAAAATTATCAATATACTTACTCAGCAAGCGCAACTGCAACTGGTAGTAATAACGCAACACAGTGGGTAGCCTATATAGGTGGTAGCGAAACTAACGACCCAAAATACAGCAGTAATAACAACCAGCTTATAACCAGCCCCTTTAGTTTAGAAAGAAATCAATTAGTATATATAAGAGCTTGTGATAATGTTGGCATTTGTTCAGCAAAAACTTCAACTTGGATTAGAATCGATAAGACTCCACCAAAATTTATTAAAGATGCATACCAGTATTATTCTAATTGGGGACCAAGTAGAACTGATGGAAAACCGGCAACGCCATATACAATAATCGCTGATATTGAAGATGTATCTTTAGCCGCCACATATTATCAATATTGCAAAGCAGGAACAACAAACTGTCCAAATTCAGCTTCACAAAATGTTCCAGAAATTACGAATCAAAAGGAATGGAAACCAGATGGAAGCGCCTTTGAAGGCGTAAGTGCCGCTGGGTATCCTAGCCCTCTATCAACAAATTCTAATGGAATAAACACATACCGAATTAGATTAGGTTTTACAACAGATCATGCTACGGCTAGATATAGATTACGATTAGTAGATTCCGCTGGTAATACAACAACCACTGGTATCGGAAGAGTAGGATGGTAAATAAAGGGAAAATATTTTCCCTTTTTCTTATACTTTACAATTGACAAATTTTAATAAAAAAAGACTATTTAAGAAAAAAATTACCTTTAGTAAAGAAACACAAGCAAAAACTAATTATTATTAGAATCAAAAAAACTGTATAAACTACCACTTATATTGTACAAAAAGACAAGTTGTGGTAAAATGTAAATATGAAAAAAGCTAAGGAGGCAACTATATGTGTGGCTTTGTAGGATATGTAAACAAAAAAGGAAATAAAGAAGAAAATATCAAAAAAATGGCAGATTTAATTGTTCACCGTGGACCAGACTCAGAAGGATATTATATTGATGATGATATAGCATTAGGTTTTAGGCGATTATCAATAATTGACCTAAATAATGGACAGCAGCCAATATATAACGAAGATAAAACGCTTACCATAGTTTTTAACGGAGAAATATATAACTATCAAGAATTAAAAGAAGAATTAATCAAAAAAGGACACAAATTTAGTACCAACACCGATACTGAAGTGTTAATTCACGGTTATGAACAATATAAAGAAAAAATTCTAGACAAACTGCGAGGTATGTTTGCTTTTGTCATATATGACATCAAGAACAAAGAAGTGTTTGCTGCGCGTGATTTTTACGGTATTAAGCCATTTTATTATACAATAATGAAAGATACCTTTATGTTTGCCTCAGAAATAAAAAGTTTTTTAATTCATCCGGACTTCAAAAAAGAATTAAATAGAAAAGCTTTAGAATATTATCTTACATTCCAATATAGTGTTTTAGAAGAAACGTTTTTTAAAAACGTCTATAAACTAATGCCGGGTCATTATTTAACATACAACAACGGAAAATTAAAAATCAAAAAATATTATGAAATAAAATTTGAAGAAGACAATACCAAAACTTATGAACAGTGGAAAAAAGAAATCGACATACGTCTTAAAGATTCTATAAAAGCTCATAAAATAAGTGACGTTGAAGTAGGATCATTTCTATCAAGCGGAGTAGACTCTTCATACATCGCAGCTAGTAGTGATGTTGATAAGACTTTCACCGTTGGTTTTAGTGACGAAAAATATAGCGAAATAAGCTATGCCAAAGATTTATCTAAAAAAATAAACACGCAAAATATAAATAAAGTTATTAGCAAAGAAGAGTATTTCAAAAACTTATCAAACATTATGTACTATATGGATGAACCTCTTGCCGATCCTTCAGCTGTAGCTTTATACTTTGTAACCAAAATAGCTTCAGAAAACGTAAAGGTTTCCTTATCTGGCGAAGGAGCTGACGAAATATTTGGTGGATATAATATCTACCAAGAACCATTTGTTTGGCCTTGGTACTATAAAATACCTTATAAAGTTCGTAAGTTTTTTGGTCTTGTAGCAGGATTGCTTCCATCTCATCGCGGTTTAAATTTTATAGTAAGACGTGGTAAAAATTTAGAAGAAAGATTTGTAGGCAATGCATTTATCTTTAACAATAGAGAAATCAAAAAACTTCTTTCTTTTAAAAGAGAAACGAAAACTTTCGAAGATTTAACAAAACCATACTATGAAAAAGTAAGCGACAAAGATGAAGTAACAAAAATGCAATATATCGACTTTAATTTTTGGCTTATTGGGGATATCCTTTTAAAAGCTGATAAAATGAGTATGGCAAATTCCCTAGAAGTAAGAGTGCCTTTCCTTGATAGACCTTTGATTGATTATGCTGCAAAATTACCAACAAAATATAAAGTTGACAAATATAAAACAAAAAAACTATTTAGGGAAATCGCATCTGAAACACTTGAGTCAAAAGTTTCTAACAAAAAGAAACTAGGATTCCCGGTTCCAACAAGAGTTTGGATGAAAGACGATGATGTTTATAACACTATAAAAGCGCGTTTCGAAAAAGCATCAGAATTTTTCAATGTAAAAAAAATAATAAAACTCTTAGACGAGCACAAAAAAGGAAAAAAAGACAACAGTCGAAAAGTATGGACAATATATATTTTCTTATTGTGGTATGATGTATACTTTGGAGGCCAAGCATGATATTTTTCTACATTTCTCTTTCTACATATTTATGTTTTTTAGTCATCAAATTACACAAAGGATTAATAACATTAGATAAATCAAAATTCGATCTAAAAAAATATCACAAAAATGTGTTTAATAAAGATAACTTTTTAACTCCAGAGTTACTTGGAATTATAATAATTATTATAGCATTTAATTCAAACGCCAAAGTAACAGGCGTTTGTATGGTAATTCTATATACATTATTATTCTTATATTTCTTAAGAGAAAAACAAGATAAATTATCAAAAAACAAAAAAGTGGTATCTACAGCAGTAATCACTGGATTAATATATATAAGTATATTTAGTTTATTTTTAATAGACTATTTAGATTTGCAAAATGATTTTCTAATTTTTGATAACAGTAAATTATATTACACAATAACTATAATTATAGGTTATTTAGCCTACTATATAATTTTCCTATCAGGACTTATAACTAATATATTTTCTAAATTATTCAAAAAACAAAAAAAGAAAAAATAAGCATAGAATTTAATAAGGAGTGATACCAATGCTTAAAGTTAATTCAAAAAAAATAGAACCAGGCGACACCTTTATAGCTATCAAATCCGCCGTTCGAGATGGCCACGACTATATCGAGGACGCTATTGATAGAGGCGCTGCTTGTATCATCGCCGAGCATGGAGAGTATAGCGTCAAAACCGTAATTGTTCCAGACACTAGAACATATCTAGCAAATTACTTAAAAGAATTATATGCTGACAAATTATCTAATACTAAAATTATCGGTATAACTGGAACGAATGGCAAAACAACAAGTTGCTATCTTACTTTTCAACTTTTAAATGAATTAGGGCATAAAGCAGCATACATAGGTACTATTGGCTTTTATTTACCAAATTCTAATCACCCACTTGCCAATACCACACCAGATTTGTACGACTTATATGAAATGTTTGTTGAAGCCGCAAACGAAGAATGTGAATATATTGTTATGGAAGTATCAAGTCAAGCTTTAGATATGCGAAGACTAGAAGGCATTAAGTTTGATATAATTGGTTTTACTAATCTAACGCAAGACCATTTAGATTATCACGGAAATATGGAAAATTATAAAAACTCAAAATTAATATTATTTAAAAATTTAAAAAGATCTGGCTATGCCATTATAAATATCGACGATAAATATGGAAAAGACTTCGTTTTAGAAAATAACAAAAATATTTTAATTGGAACTAAAAACTGTGACTATAAAATTAGCGACATTGTCCTTGAGGATAGTAAAAGCACATTTAAAATAACTGAATCAGATGCAGTAGAAGACATTGTACTTCCTATTGCTGGAACTTATAATATATATAACTATATGAACGCTTATGTTATATGTGATAAATTAGGTTTTGCACATGAACTTATTCAAGAAGCAACTTCAAAATTAACCGCTCCAGCCGGTAGATGTCAAATTGTTAAAAACGACAAAATATCCGTAATTATTGACTACGCTCATACGCCTGATGCTGTTTTAAACATTATAAAAAGCGTTAAAGAATATGCTAAAGGAAGAGTAGTAACCTTAATTGGTTGCGGTGGTGATAGAGATAAAACAAAAAGGCCAATAATGGGTAAAATAGCTACAGACAATAGTGATTACGTGTTTTTTACAAGTGATAATCCAAGAACAGAAGATCCTGATGAAATATTAAAAGACATTGTCAGTGGTCTTATTCCAACAAATTATGAGGTGATTTCTGATAGAAAAGAAGCTATAAAGAAAGCTATCAACAGTTTAGAAGAAAACGACATCTTATTAGTATTAGGAAAAGGTCATGAAGATTATCAAATAATTGGTAAAGACAAATTTCACTTAAGTGATTTCGAAGAAGTATCAAAATACGTAAAATGATACTTTTTTTGTTATTTTTTAAAATATGTGATAAAATATACTTAGTATGATAGGAAGTGAACTCTATGAATAATGACATTCAAACAAATTTTGATATTCCAAATAATCAAATAAAAGAAGTGACTGAAGAAGATTTAAATAAAACACAAACAGAGATACAAGCATTAAAAGCTCAACGTGAAAACTTAATAAAAATGAGTAATCAAGAACCATCATTGCAAAACCAATATCCAGAACCTTTAGAGATGAATAATTATGGTGGTCAAGGTCAAGTTCAAGCAAATACGTTAAGTAAAACATCTTCTCCGTTTTCAGTAAATCACACCAATAATTGGAATGCTGGTTTTGCTAACAAATTGATAATGGCCTTAATTGCCGGATTTGGTATGGGCGCATTTGTTACTGCCGCCTACATTTTCTTAAATATAGGAAAATTTACCTTCACACTTTAAAGGAAATTAACCACTTTCAGAGTATATTACTTTAGAGGTGGTTTTTTTGTATATATCAAAACAAATGTTTAAACAAAAATGCAAAGGATTTAATTTTGCTTTTAAACCCATAATCTATTTAATTGTCAAAATAAACAACACATATTATTTAAAAAACAAAGAAAAAGAAAATAAGCAACTATTAGATAGTATAAACAAAAATAAATTAGATAAAAATCAAAGAAAAATAGTCTTAAGTGAAGAAGATAGTACTTTAGTAATAGCTGGCGCCGGCAGTGGTAAAAGCCTAACCATTCTTGCTAGAATCCTATATTTAATAAAAAACGATACAAACCCTAAAGACATTTTAGTAATTTCATTTACCAATGAAGCTTGTAATAATTTAAAAGAAAAATTATTAAAAAACAACATTTCCACGAATGTTTTAACGTTTCACAAACTAGGAAGAAACATCTTAAAAAACAATGGTTACAGCGTTAATTTAGTAAAAGAAAATATCCTTGAAGAAATTGTGTCAAAAGTATTAAAAAAAACAGAACTTACTTACTGCGCTAAAGATAAAAACTTAATAAAACTATTAACCACATTTATCAACCTCTTCAAAGGAAACGGGTATGCTGAAACAAAATTTAACGATTTTGAAAATCAAAACAAAAAGGAAAAGGGATATTTAAAAGACCGAAACAAAGAACTTCTATTTTTAGCTAAACAAATATTCTATGAATATCAGTATTATTTAGAAAAAAACAAAAATATAGATTTTCACGATATGATAAACAAAAGTATAGAAATAGTACAGTCAAAAGGAATATATTCATATAAGTATATAATTGTTGATGAATACCAAGATACATCATTAATAAAATGCAAGTTACTACAAACAATCAAACAAAAAACAAAAGCCAATTTGCTTGCCGTTGGCGATGATTTTCAAAGCATTTATCAATTTACAGGTTCCAATCTAAACGTTTTTATCAAGTTTGAGAAATATTTTCCGAACTGTAAAACTTTCAAACTAACAACCACATATCGAAATTCCAGAGAATTATTAAAAATTACGAACAATTTTATCTTAAAAAACCCCAAACAAATTTATAAAATATTAACCTCTT
>JAFUBK010000009.1 GCA_017460245.1 Bacilli bacterium | reverse complement strand
TGAACTGTTCCTTTTCCATAGGTTTTTGTTCCTATAACTAAAGCACCGTATTGTTCTTTTAAGGCTGAGGTCATAACTTCTGAAGCTGAGGCGCTATTCTCATCTACTAATAAAACGATTTTGTATTTTTTTGTTTCTTTTCCATTTGAATAATGTTTTGTGGTTTTTTTATCTTTTTCGATTTGATAAATAACATGGCTGGAATCAAGGAACAAAGAAATCATATTTTCCGCAGAGGATAAGTATCCACCAGAATTAGAACGCAAATCGATTATTAGAGAATCTATATTTTCTTCTTCCAATTTTGTAAGTTTTTGTTTGAACTGGTTGTAGGTGTTGCTGGCAAAAATACTTACTTCAATGTATCCGATTGTTTTATTGTTTTGATTATATATTTTTGTATTTACAGATTGGAGACTTACGGTGTCCATACTGAGTGTTATGTTTTTTTCTTTACCGTTTCTTTTTATAGTTAACTGAATATTTTTATTTTTATTAGCTTTAACTTTTTCAACCAATTGTTTTGTTGTCATATTTTTTGTGCTTTTGCCGTTTATTTTGGTAATTACATCCCCTTCTTTTAAACCGGCTTTGGCAGCTGGACTATTTTCAAAAACTGCATTAATAATAATTTGTTCATTTTCTTTATATATTTGTATGCCAATACCATCATAGCTTCCTTCTAAGATGGTGTTGAAGTTAGATGAATCTTCTGAATCTAGATAAACCGAATTTTTATCTAATTTATTTAACATTCCTTCTAAAGCTGCATCTAATAGTTCTTCTTCGTCTATTTGGCCGTTATAGTTTTTGGTGATATATTTATAATTTTTGATAAAGTCTTGAAGTTTTTTGTCTTCAATTGTTTGTCTTTCTTTATCTAAGTATTTATAAATAATTGTTCCTCCCATAACAAGACTTACTATAGTAGTTATTAACAGTAAAACTATAACTTCACTAGTTTTAAATATTGGGCCATTTTTTTTTGCTGGCATTGATTCTGGTTCTTTTTTTGTTGATAGTGGTCCAATACTTTTGGTTAATCTATCTAATTTATTTTTTGTTTCTTGGTCTTCTTTGTTCACGAATACCACTTCCTTACTTTGTACATGTTTAGTATATCACATATAGCTAAAATATTGATAAGAAAAATTAAAAAGATACAAAAGTATCTTTTATGGTTTACATTAATTCATTTAATTTTTCTTTTATTGCATCGTAATTATCATATACTGAATCAATTTTACCGTCGATGATTTTGACTAAAGTCGTTCCTGTTACCGCAAACTCATCAATACTTTCTGGATTGTAGTTAGCTTCTTTTGCAAGATAACTTTTGTTAAAGCCATCACTTAAATCTGCTGTGTATATGGCTATAGATTCATTACTTGTAATTGAATCTATAAGAGTTTCATATTCTTCAATGCGATTATCATCTTTGTTTTTAATTAAAACGTAATATGTGCCTGAATAATTAAGCATTGTTCCAATCATAATATTATTATATTGAATTTGAGCATTCTCTGCTGTTTCTTTTATTTTGTATTCTTTGTGTACTTCATCGGCACTATTCGTAGCAAGGATAGTTATTCAATAAAAAATATACATAATTATTGTTACTATTAAAACTATTTTTAACAATTTTGACATTTCATTTTCTTTGTTTATTGTTACTTCTTTTTTATTTTTTGATGTCTTTACTATATTTTTTTTGTTTTGGTTTTTACCTTTTTTATTCTTTTGTGATTTTTTGTTTTTATTTTCCATTTGTATCACCTGCGTACCATTATAGCATATTTGTGGAAAATTTCAAGTTTTATTTACTTACAGGCATTGTTGTAACTGATGAAGCAACATCCATTAATTCGGTTTCACTCATGTTGTCGGCAACTATGTAATAAGCTACTCCCTCAAAAACCCAACTAACCATATTGTCGGAGATGGCAGCGACGCTGGTGGCAAGCTGAGTTGGTTCTCCATAGACAGAAATTATGTTGAAATCTTCTGATTTGCTGGCAGTTTCTTGAATAAACATAAATGGACTATCGCCTTCAAAAGTCATTATTACTCTTTGACCTTCATCTAAATTTATTGTTTCTTTATTTGCTAATTTAGTATTTTCTGGTAAATACATAGGATAGGTATCAGAATCTATCTTACTGACTGGTTTGCTTTCTTCTTCTACTTTTGCTGATTGCATATTTTTTTCAATTTCAAAGTGATCTTCTTTAAATTTACTTTTTAAATTTACTTTTTTGAAGGTCATTTTAATTAAGACATCACCATCTTTGTTCATTACGTAAACTTTTTTAGGTGTTAAACTTTTATCAAAATAAATTTTTTGTTTTACTAAATCTGTATTGTTGGGGTAATTTACAGTAGTGGTGAAGATATAGCTATTTTTTGTTTCTTTATATTTTCGGTTACTATCGTTTTGAATGTCTGAAAGAAGGGTTTGAAGTAAATATGTTTGAGAATTATTATATGGCCAATCACTTTGAAATTTAAAACTTTTGTTCAAACTTGGAGTAAGCACATAGACACCATCTTTATTCTTTAAGATTATCTGTTCGTGATTATTGGTTTGATTTTTTAAAGAAACTCTAAATTTATCATCTTTTTGATAAGATGCTTCAACATCATATTTATAGATGTCGTCATTGCTTTTTATTTCTAGCTGTCCTTCAATTTTATAGCTATTTAAATTGTTTATTTTTTTCTCTAGATCTTTCATTGCATCTTTACTACTATAATTCCCACATCCCGATAAAAATAAACACGTAAATAAAACTAATAGTATTTTTTTCATTTTTTCACCTCTTGATTTCAATTAAGTATATGGAGGTGTTTTTGAAATTATGAAGAATATTTTTTATTTTATGTCACATAATAGAAATATAAAGGAGGAGACAAAATATGGAAACGTTACAAAAAATTTGTTTAGTTGTTACTATAATTGGTGCGGTAAATTGGGGTTTAATTGGTTTGTTTGACTTCAATTTGGTTGAAACTATATTTGGTTCTGGCGCTTTTGCGCGTATCATTTATACTCTTGTGGGTATAACTGGTTTAATTAATATTGGTATTTTATTTAATCATATTGAAAGCAATTAAAAAAATCTATCTTATTTGATAGATTTTTCGATTTTTATATAACCAAATGAGGTTATTAAACTTGAAATGCCATCGACTATTAGAAATAATCCTAAAATTCTAGTGAATAACATTAATGATTCAAATGGGTTTAATAATAGTATTATGCCAAAAACAAATACTATTAAGGCTCCCACTAACACTGCCCACCATTTATTATAATTATATTTTTTTATTGTGGATGCTGATTGCATTTTTGCAAACGAACTTAAAATTAGTAGTACACCCATAATTATTGGCACAATTGTTTGGAACATTTCAGGACTTGTAATAATGAATATTCCAGCAACTATAAAGGCTATAGCAATTATCAGTATAGCGATTGATAATGGTCCATAGACTTCTGATCCGATATATGTATATATTGAAAGTCCTCCCATAATTAAACATAGAGCCCCAATTAAATAACATATGGCGTTGTTGATAAATGTTGGAGTGATAAGCATTATCAAACCTATAATAATATAAAATCCAGCCATAATTAACAAAGTTGTTTTTAGTTCTTTAATAAATTCCATGTTGCCCCTCCTATCTTCTATAATATATCATATCTTTTTTAACTCTTAATGTCAAGAAAAACCGTTTTAAAACGGTTTTATTTTTCGACAATTTTTATTTTTACTTTTTTTGTTTTCGAAACAAACTGAACTCTTGAATCGGTTCCTTCAACACCAACAGGAACTTCATATTCACCGGCTTCATAATTTTTTAAATCAATATATGCGGTAATATCATCGGCCGATAAATTTTTGATAACTGAAGATACTCCGACAGCAGTAACATCTACCTTGATATCACTTTCACTTAATCCTTGAACTGTGTAATTGTCACTTAAATTTCGAACATCAATATTAATACCGTTAATTTCTTTGTCGGTTGATGCTCCTAATTCAAATTTTAAGGTAACAGTGTTTAATGACATTGATTTAACTCCACTCGGTTTTTCTAAATCTAGTTTATATTCGTGATCTTCTTTTAAGCCTGTTACATTTACTTCAAGTGGAATGTTTTCAATTGTGTCAAGAATGTTCTTTGGTGCATATACGACAACATTTGAATCGCTCATATTGATTGAACTAATGGCTTTTCCAAAGCCGATTTCGCCTTTTGGAATTACTTTTATTGGCAGAGTTTTACTTGGTGAAGAAATTTCAACATCAACGTTTATTTTTGATGGAACGATTTCAACATCTAATATATTTCCTTTTTTATCGTAAGCTTTTAAAGCCACATCTTTCAAAGTAAAAGTACCTTCTTCTTGTCTTGATAATTCATCAACATCGATGAGAGCTTTTACTGTAGCAACTTTTTTTAGACTGTTCGTTGCATTTTCGTCATCAGTTCCTTTAACTACCACTTCGTTTAGTTCTGGACTAATACTTTCAACAATTAGTCTACGATCTAAATTATCTTGATTTAAAATATCGGTTGTTACAGTTTTACTGACTGACACTTTTGGATAAATGTTTACTGTAGCAACTGAGGGATTGACGCTATAATTTATTGATTCTAAAGGCTGGCTATATTCTATATTTACTTTGTGAGAACCCGGTTTTAAACCGGTAAGATCGACTGTTACTTTTGACGACGTTGATTGAGTAGCAATAAAAATATCTGAACGATTTCCCATTAAGGTTATGTCAACAGTATCTGGAAGACCTTCGACTACATATGCTTCTTTATTATAAGTTGCTTCTATTTTTTGATCTTTGATTACTTCAGCAGTTTGACTGGTAAAAGTAATTATTCTTTGATTTAAAGATATAAATATAACAACAGCAATGAACAGTGAGACAAATAAAATTGTGTTTGATTTTGACAGCCAATTTTCGATTCCTTTTTCTGATTTTTTAAAACCTTTAGAAAGTTTTATTACTACTTTAGTTATTGGAACAACTATTTTTCTATCGAGCAACCCGAACAATTTTTGAAAAATATTTTTTTTCTTAGTTTTTTTCATCAGTATTCACCTCTTCACTAATTAGTGATTGTTTTTTTGATGACAAACCTTCTAAAAGGTGCAGTCTTAATTCATCGATTGATAAATTGTATAA
The DNA here is from genome assembly GCA_017460245.1 of Bacilli bacterium. GTDB lineage: Bacteria > Bacillota_I > Bacilli_A > RF39 > UBA660 > Coprosoma. The sequence continues at coordinate 8,563 of JAFUBK010000009.1, read as the reverse complement.
TAATTGTCCGCTGGCGGCTAGTGAGATGCGGCCGGTTTCTTCTGACAAAACTATTGCAAGGGCATCTGTTTGATCAGATATTTCTAGTGCTGCACGATGTCTAGTTCCTAATCTTTTGCTGATATTTAAGCTATCGCTTGTTGGAAAAACAGCGTTTGAACATGCTATTTGATCCCCTTCAATGATAACTGCACCATCATGAAGAGGGCTGCCAGAATAAAAAATTGAAGTTAGTAAGCCGCTTGTTACTTTAGCATAAATTTTTTGAGCTTTATTGATATAATTGGCAAGGCTGCTATCTCTTTCAATGGTAATTAAAGCTCCCATTTTTAATTTTTTTAAGTTTTCAATAGCTGAAATTATTTCATGGACGGTTCGTTCTTTTTCACTAGATGATAAAGTTTTATGACTACCTAGTAATTTATTTCTTCCAATGTCTTCTAGAGCTTTTCTAATTTCAGGTTGAAAAATAATTATTAATGCTAGTGGCGCCCACTCTATTACATAATCGATTAAAAAATTTATTGTGGTCAAATCTAAGTAGTGGGATATAATTTTAACAATAACGATTAAAATTATGATTTTAAATAATAAAACCATTTTTATATTTTTTCTTAGATTTTTTAAAATGAAATATAGCAATCCCCAAACTAATAAAACGTCGAGAATGTTTTTTAATATTTCAACAACTGAATTTACTGTCATGTTTACCTCCGTTTTTATATTACAATTATAACATATTTAAGCTCACTTTAAAAATTGCTTAGGTTCGCAGATAAAAAGCACTTTTCGTGCTTAACTCCAAATTGTTTCTGACGATTCACTATCCTTGTTGTTTTCTGGTTCTGTTGGAGTTTCGAAATCTTCTACAGTTATATCTGGAAACATAGTGCCATCTGTGTTTTCGTAAATTTCTTTTAAGTTTTCTTCGGTGTTTACTTCTCCTTGCTGAGATGGGGTTTCTGGCATAGTGGTCCAGTCATCATCTTTCGGAACTTCATGAACAACGGTTTGATTTGGATCTGGTTTTGGTGCATCATCAGACCATAATGTGTCTTTAATATTTAATACTTCAACCGGCCAATCTGCTGTGACAACAGGAACTCCTACTGGAATTTTGCTGCCGCCAACAATTGCAGGGGTTGGTTTTGGTGTAGGTTGTTGCTTGGCTGGTTCTTGTTTGGTTTTTTTCGTTGTTTTGAATAACTTTGTCCCTTCAGCAAGATATCCAATTAATGCAAGAATTATGACTATAGCACCTACTAATAGCAAAAATATCAAATTGGTTAAAATAGCCATATTGCCCCTCCTTTATTATATTTAATAATATCATTATTTTTTTTATTTTTCAAGGTTTTATGTTTCTAAATAGTCAGCGCCTTTAAATGGTTCTTCTTTTAGTAAGTTATTATAATTTTGTTGTCTTAAAACTTCATAAACCATAATGGCAGCACAGTTAGATAGATTTAAAGCACGAACTTTGTTAGTCATTGGTATTCTTAAACACGTATCTAAATGTTTTTTTAATATTTCTTTTGGGATGCCTGTGCTTTCTTTTCCAAAGATTAAATAGATATTTTTTTCTTTGCTTGAATAATCGAATTCGGTATGGGTTTTTTTACCATATCTGGTTAAAAAATAATATTCTCCAGTGTTTTTTTCCTGAAATTCTTCCCAATTTTCATAGATAGTATAATCACATTCGTTTATATAATTAGCGCCACTTCTTTTGATTTGTTTTTCATCTAGACTAAAACCTAATGGTTTTATTAGGTGAAGTTTAGTGTCTGTGGCAGCACATGTGCGCATTATATTTCCAGTGTTTTGTGGAATTTCAGGAGAATATAAAACAACATTAATCATTTCCTGTAGCTCCAAATGATTTTAATAAAACATTTATTTCTTTAATTGAAAGCAAGTTGGCATCGTTTATGACGTGAATTATCTTTTGATTTTCAAAAATATACATCGAAGCATTGTCATTAACATTTATTTTATTTATTGTTTTACTATCGGCGTACTGTCTTAATATATTGGTAAGTTCTTCTTTGGTGTAACCGTCGGTACTGATATATAACATATTATCACTTAAGCCTTGCTTTACAACATAATTTTTAAATGTTCTTTCAAATGATTTTATTTTTGTATTTTGACCAGATGAGGCATATAAAACAAAATTAGAACTTTCTAAAATATAGTTGCTTATTTCATTTGGATTTATCTCGTTAACAACTGTTAACATTGCTGATGAGTGAGTGTTGTAATTTTTGGTTGTGTTATACCAACTGCGGGCATAAAAAACTGCACATATCGTAACTACTATAAGAACAGCAAGGATGATATAGTTTTTACTAGGAATATTTTTTTTCAATTTAAAGGCCTCCATTCTTATTTTATTTTACCATATTTGAATATTTTTTTCTACTAATAAATGGAAAAAGTATTCATAATACGAATACTTCTATAAATCATTTCCGGTATCAATGTCTTCTATTTTTACATCAGGCAAAATAATATTTTCTGAAGCGCAGACATTAGCAAATTTTTGTTTAAAGCTTTGGCATTCTTTTACTCTACTATCAGGATATATTCGTTTACTATCACGAATTGCGATATAAACATCTTCTATTCCAACGACGTTTCTATTTTCGAACAAAGCATTTGAAAAGGCACCCGACAAGACAGATAAAGACACATCTGGGTACATTGCAGAAAGGCCATAAACTCTTTTATATTCTGAAGTGGCATCTACTATTGAATCCATTAATTCTTTAGTAAGATAGCTATTTTGAAGCATTTTTATTCCTGTTTTGTGCTCAATTTTTGGAATTGTTCCAAGTAGTATTTGTACTGTTGCATCATGATCTGGTTCTAATACATCAATTCTATCAAAACGTCTTAAGAAGGCTCTATCTCTAACAATATATTTTTAATATTCGATTTTTGTAGTCTCACCTATGGCTTTAATGTCACCACGATCTAATGCTGGTTTTAATATATTAGCCAAATCCATTGGTCCGTCTGCTTTACCACCCATTAGTGTATGAACTTCGTCGACAAACAAAATGGTTTTTGGCGCTCTTTTCAATTCAGAAACTAACAAGGTTATTACGGATTCTTCTTTGCCATTTACAAACATTGTTCCAGTCATAGAGGCGGTGTTTATCTTTAATATTTGGTAGCCTTGAAGGGCATTTGGAACCTGACCTCTTTGAATTCTATAAGCAATTCCTTCAACAATAGCAGTTTTACCAATACCAGCTTTACCTATAAGAAGCGCTGATTTGTCTGGGGTTAGTAAAACTAAAATTGTTTTTTTAATTTCTTCTTCTCTGGCAATTGCTGGATTAGTGACATACTGTTTGGTTGTTAAATTTTCACAATAGTTATTGATTATTGGAAATTCTTTTGGATCTAGATATGTCATCTGAGTTTGAAATTCATTATTCATTTTAGGCCTCCTTTATATATCCATTTTTGGTTAATTTTTCAACTACTTTACTATATTTTTCGTTACCAACTATACGATTGTGAGTATTTTCATCTTTGCCATTTGTAATAAAAATTGTTGTTGGGGTTCCTGAAAAGGCAAATTTCGAAACTAATTCACTTTCATCTTCTTCACTTAATTTTGAAATGTCTATGTATTTAATATCTAGTTTGTATTTTTTTATTACTTTTTCCATTGTTGGCCTAAAGGATTGACAAGCGGAACAAGTTTCTGAACCAATTACTAATACAAAATCTTCTTTGTTATTTAACATGTCAGTTAAATCTTGATAACTTATTTCGTTGTATGTTTTTGGACTACATCCGGTTAAAAATACTGTGGTTAATACTATTGTAAGACCTATTATTATTTTTTTCATAATTACACCTCTTATTTTTGTTTTTATGCATTATAAGTATAACATTTATATTTTAAGTTGTAAATTAGGAAATAAAAAAACAAGGAATTTTTTTCACTTGTTTTTATTTCTTATAAACTATTAGCTGATCTGGTACTAGATAGATAGTAGCGTTTTGACTTGCTATTTCTGATGCATTTGCACCTAAAGTTTCTGTTATATTGTTTAGCGTATCTTCATCTTTGGTTACGTAAAATGATACTCCTTGTTTTGGTACGTAAAGTTGTTGGCCCGGATAGATATATTCATTAGCATTTAGCCCGTTTAGTCTTAGTAGTTGATTAGGATTTATGTTATATTTTTGAGCAATGGCATAAATTGTGTCCCCTTTTTTGATGGTATATAAATCAAACATTGTGTCTTCGCCTGGAATAATGATGTAGCTGCCAGTTGTTAATACGTTGTTTGGACTTAGTCCATTTATGTTTGCTAATACTTCAGGAGAAACATCTAATTTATTGGCAATGGAATAAATAGTTTCACCATCTTGAACCTCATATATTCTATACACTTTTATCACCTCTAGCTTATTATATGTGTTTTTGTTTTTTTGGAAACAAAAAAAAACTCCTTTTGGAGTTTATTTTTTAATACAATCAAATATTAATCCTAAACCTACTAGTGTTGAAATGATTGACACTAAAGTTCTAACACCCGGAATTAAGTTTAAAATCAATAAAACAAATAATCCGATTAAGCCAAAGAATAGTATATGAGCATCTTTATCAAAGAATTTTTGCCATATTTTGTATCCTATTAAATATCCTGTAAAAACTGTTGATGTATATATGCATATACCATATAACATAATGATTATTATTCCAAGTGGTATACCAATCATTGTACAACATAGCAGTATAGCAATTACTGGAACTAGTATTAAGATAACTAAGCCTTTTGTGAAAACTTCTACGGCTTCACCTAATTCAAATTTTTCATATTTGTCGTTTATGTTGTTTAAGGCTTTTGGAATAAATAAACTGATAGCGGCAAATATTAACGCTAAACAAAGGAATGAGAAAAGTTTTCCAGATATTGTATCGAAATAATCCTCATCATCTTGTGTTTTAATTGCTGGTGTTTTTTCCACGTTTGTTATGACGGCATCATCGCTAGCTTTGTATATGCTGTCTTCTGGATAAAACAAAGTTCCAGCAATATAAGATTCTTTTTGAATGGTTACTCTTTCTGAATAAACTTTTAAATTCCCTTTAATATTGGCGTTTTTTACAGTCACTTTATTACCATAAACACTAACGTTTCTACTAAAGGTACCATTTAGTTCAATATCAGATCCCGCTATTACGATATCTCTATCAATGGTTGCGGTATCTTCAATTGTAATTATGTTCCCAGCGATAAATGAATCGTTATTCACTTTTCCTTTAATATTGATATTATTACCAGCTAGAATACTATAATCTGTCTGACCATTTAATTCGATTTTATTACCAGCGCCAATGGCTATACCTTTAACGATTCCACTAAAATCTACCGACTGACCAGCGGCAACAACTGATGAGTTATACGTACCCTCTAAAATTATCTCATCAGTGGCTTTGGTTGTGAAATGGTTAATTTCTTTAGCGTTTACGGTGTTATAGGATAAAAACATAACAAGTATCGCTAACAAAAAATATTTTAGTTTTTTCATACTATCACCCACTTAAATATTAACATATAAAGATTGCTTTGTAAATAAATTTCCTTTTTTTCACCATAATAAAAATGGTGAGAAATGTGCTTATTTTATGTTTGAAAATTTTTTTTACTAGAATAATAGATGTTTCTTTAGGAACTTTTAGAACTATTGTTTTAGTTAAAGGTAAAAATGTTTTGGCGGGGTGTATTGGCTTTTTTGAAGTTTTGGTTTGGTTTGTTATTGTTAGGGAAGCCTTAAATACTGATTATATGGGTTTATGGATTGCGATTTTTTACTCTTTCGGATTTGCGTGTGGAACAATCATCGGAGCGTATTTAACTAGCTATTTTATTAGTTTCCCTATTTCTTTACAAATTATTACTACTAATAATAATTTAGCTTTTATTCTTAGAAAAAAAGGCTATGGAGTTTCATCTGTTAAAATAGAAGGAAAAGAAGGATGGAAAAATATGTTGATATTAGAAACTGTGGAAAAAAGATACAAAGAAATTATGCGATTAATTAAAGCTGTTGATAAAGATGCTTTTGTAGTTGTAAATGAAACAAAGTATATTCATAATGGTTTTTTAATAAGGAAATAAAAAAAGCTTTAACAGCTTTCATCACAAATTCCATATATTTTATTGATATTATTTACATATATGTCTTTTAATTCTTTTCTTTGTTTTTTAGTTAAAACTATATAAGGATCTTGTTGCGAATCAACAGTTCCTTCATGCATACCAACTATTTTTCCAGATTGAAGGAAAAATACAGTTGGAAAATATAGGCGTTTTATATTTTCGTCGTTTAAGCCATCGTAAGCTGGCAAGTAATCTTTTAGTTTGTCTACTAATTTATAATAGTTTTTAGTTCCTTTTTTAGTTGTTACAATTTTACCATCTTTTAGCTCTTTAACGTCTCTAATTGAAAGCGCATTGTAGTAATAAATGTCGGTCTCATTTTCTTTCGCAGCTTCTAGCAATATAGGTGTGGCATTACGACACCATGGACACTCTGGAAAACCGAAATATAGTATGCCAGTTCCTTCTTCTAAAAAACTCATAACCTCATCAAATTCTAAATAATTAACATTGTTATCTTTCGAAATGCTTACTTTTAGGTAATTTTTACCATTTTCAGTTTTTTGGCCGTTTAATTTTTCATATTCTTTTTTAAACTTTACCGAATCTTTCGGATTTGATAAGTTTATGAAAATAATAGATGCGATAATTATTACGATTACTATAAGCACGCTAATAAATATTTTTTTCTTCATATTATTACTCCTTTAATAAATTATTTCCTGGTATTCTTTTGGAACATTAAATTTACTTTTATCCACTTTTGTAGATAAATTTATAACTTTTACTTTGTTTTTTGTTAATGGGGTTTTGTTTTCTATTTTAACTAATTTGTTTCTTTTGAAATAATAAATGGTTTCTCCTTCTGAATATGTATATTTTTCATAAACATATTTTGAAAGAAAATTAAAAATTGTGGCTTTTTTATATTTTTTATTTTTTAGTGAATTTAAACTTTCGGGGAGGTATCCCTTGGCAAAGTCATCATAATTTACTATGTCTTCGATGGTATAAGTTTTATTATCGTTATTTAGTGTATATTTTTTACCTTCTTTTTCAATAATAATTTGTTTGACCTTGTTTGATGAGAGTTCATAATAAATTTGTTTATCTTTTTTTATTATTGTAATTTTTTGAGAATCATTTGTTAAGATTAAAGTATACTGATTGTGATTGTAGTTTTTTTGTTTGAAAAACTTATATGTTTTTGAATTTCCGTTTGGATTGGTGACGGATGTTTCGTGAGGGCTGCACCCAGTTAAAGTTATGATTAACAATACTAAAAGTATTTTTTTCATAGAACACCTACTTTGAACGATGTCTTAAATATATAATAAAGCCTTTTAAAATATCTTTGTATTTTTTATTGATGTTTTCTTTTTCTAAAGCATCTAAACTTGTTTGAAATAAATCGTTCATAATTTTTTTACTATATGCTTTAGCACCTGATTTATCAAATATATTAATTATTTCTTTAGCTTCTTTTTCACTTATATGTTTTTTCCCATAGTATTTTAAAAGTTCTTCTTTATACTCGGTTTTCATAACATATGAGTATAAAATCGTTTGTTTAAATTCTTCAGCATCTGATGTGTTGGGTTTCCCAGTCAGTTTTTCATTGCCATAAATACCTAAAATATCATCTTTTATTTGGAAGGCAATTCCGGCATTTAAAAGAATTTCTTCCATTGCATTTATCTGCTTTTTGTCGGCGCCTGATAAAATTAGTCCAAGACAAAATGGGCCGATAACTGAATACCAAGCAGTTTTTAATTTATAAATTTCCATAATTTTTTGATGAAGGTTTTTATCACTTTTAAAATACTGTTCTTTAAATGGTAAAATAACGTCTAACATTTCACCTTTACAAGTTTTGATAACCATTTCGTTGTAGTAACTTAAAAGGTCGCTTAAACATTCTTCGTTTTTGTAGGCATCAATTATAATTCCATTTGCAAGATAAAAGCCTAAATCTCCAATGCATATTGCCATTGAATTGCTTAAGTTTTTTAATTTTTCGTCAAATTCTTTGTTTTTCGTTAATGGATTATTATAATGATTTTTATATGATTCTGGAATCGTTGGTTTTCCTCTTCTCATAACATCGTTATCAATTATATCGTCGTGAACTAAAATAGCTGTTTGAAATATTTCTAAAGCAATAGCTAAATTTAAGTATTTGTTGTCTTTTTTTTCGGATGATTTATAACCCAAAGCAATTAATGAAGCCCTTAAAAATTTGCCGCCAGAGTTCATTCTAACTAATTCTTTTAAGGCTTTGGTGATTTCGTCATCTTCTTTTATTTTTAGTAGTTTTTCGTTATAGCTTATCATATGTTTGTCACAATCTTTTTTTGTTTTTTGATAAAATTTTAGAAATTGATACAAACTGTTGATACTATCTAAAGTAATGTGCTCGAGCTTTGTTT
>JAFUBK010000075.1 GCA_017460245.1 Bacilli bacterium | reverse complement strand
TATAAGGAAACAATTAGAAAATTATATTTATGAAAAAGAACAAAAACTAGGGTATCAGCACGTTTATACCCCTTGTGTAGGAACGGTTGATTTATATAAAACTAGTGGGCACTGGGATCATTATAAAGAAAATATGTTTCCATCTATGAAGGTTGACGAGGAAGAGTTTGTTTTAAGACCTATGAACTGTCCACATCATATGCTTGTATATAAAAATTCACTTCATTCTTATCGTGAACTTCCAATTAGAATTGGTGAGTTTGCCACGGATTTTAGGTATGAAGCTTCAGGCGCTGTTAAGGGACTTGAGAGAGTTAGATGTATGTGCCAAAACGATGCGCATTTGTTTGTTAGATCTGATCAAATCGGTGAAGAGTTTAAAAAGGTTGTAGAACTTATTTTAGATGTTTATAAAGATTTTGGAATAAATGATTATAAATTTAGATTATCTCTTAGAGATCCTGAAGATCATGAAAAATATTTTAATGATGATGAAATGTGGGATAATGCTGAAAATAGATTAAGAGAAGTTTTAGATTCATTTGGTATTGAGTATTTTGAGGCAATTGGCGAAGCTGCTTTTTATGGTCCAAAACTTGATGTTGAGGTAAAACCAGCCGTTGGCCCTGAAGTTACTTTATCAACTTGTCAGCTTGATTTTTTACTGCCTAAAAGATTTGAACTTAGTTATATTGATAGTGATGGTAGCAGACAAACTCCGGTTGTGCTTCATAGGGCTATTTTTGGAACTTTTGATAGATTTACAGCGTTTTTGCTTGAAGAAACTAAAGGCGCTTTACCTTTATGGCTTTCACCTACACAAGTTAATATTATTCCTGTTAATAATAAATATCATTTAGAATATGCAAAAGAACTTGAAAAATTATTTATTGATAATAATATTAGAGTTAAACTTGATAGTCGGGATGAAAAGTTAGGATATAGAATGAGAGAAAGTGTTACTCATAAGATTCCTTATGCCTTAGTAATTGGTGATAAAGAAAGAGATAATAATACAGTTAATTATCGTAAATATGGAACTGAAGAGACTGTAAGTATTTCCAAAGATGAGTTTATAAAAATGATTAAAGAAGAAATTATTAATAAAGGATAGTTTCTTTTTTTTGTAAAGTGAATGCCATTTTTTTGCAAAATAGTTGCTTTCATTGTTTATTTATGATTAAATTAAAATGGGATGGTGATAATGTGGCGAGTATTAATACAGATGTTGGTAAAATAGATTTATCAAAAATTTCTTATACAAAAGCTGATGCAAGTAGTGGGAATTACATTGATGAAAATAATATTTTAACTGAATATTGGGAAGATGCTCCTTTAGAGGTTGAAGATATGGGAGACGGAACATATCGCATTTCTCAAGATGGAATTTATATGGGATGGACTAGCTCTGAAGGAATAATAACCGAAGTGGAGCCTCCAGCTGGTGAGGGTATGACTACTGGCATTAACAAAGGTTTAGACAAAGTTGCACAAGCAACTAAGTCTTGGATTACTGATGTTTTTGATAAGACGGTAACGGAAGTGTCAGCAATAAGACAACAATTAATTGAAGAAGGAAAGCTAAGTGAAGTGGAAATTCCGATGGGTGATTCTGCGGGATCTATAAAAGCTGATATAATTACAAATAATGACGGAACAAAAACAATCCATTATAATGATATAGCTGTTGATGTTGATCCAAACACAAAAAACACTTTAAAGGTAACTAATACTCAAACTGGTGAAAATTGGACTTTTGGGTCACAAATGTTTCAAATTAAATCAACGGGAGAGACTGTTACTACTTCAGCTGATGCAATTGTATATACTAATCCAAATATTGATCATGTAAATAGTACAGAACTTAGTAATTATTCTATTGTAGTTGATGGTGATAAACAATATTACTGGCTTACTGAACCTGATGGTTCTAGTACTTTTGGTTATTGGAACTCAACGCAAGCAGATCCACAAGTTGGTATTCCAAATGCCGCAAAAGGTGTGGCGGCAAGTGCAGCTGCAAATAATTTATTTTAATTAAATGGTAGAATATATACCATTTTTTTATTTGAAAATATTGTTAAATAATATGATTTATGATATATTTATTATAGTATATACTAGGATATTGGAAAAGAGGCTGCATTATGAAAATATATTTATTTTATCCTGAAGAAATTTTTAGTTTTATATTACCAAAAGATGTAGATGGTAGTTATAGTTTTGATGTTGATAAAAATGAAGAATCGAAATTAATTAATGTTGAGGCAAGAAATGGGCAGTGGGTTATTTATTCTATTGAAGGCGTTAATCTTGTAAATGGTAATATGTTTACAGACTCTTATCCACTTACTCATGATACTTTTTATGTTATTAATAGAAACAATAAAAATTATTTAGTATATGCTGCCGATGTTCTTAAGGATAAATTATTTACATATTCTTGTGAAGAAAATTTATCGATGGTAATTGGAAACACTAATACAGCTAATATTAAATATCCTTGTCAATTGCTAGGGGCTAATGAGGTTAAAATACAAAAACAAGGTAATGGTTTTGTGTTAGAACAGCCAAAGGATTGTGTAGCTTATTTAAATAATAAGAGGGTAGTTGAAAAACAAAGATTTTTAAAAATAGGTGACAGTATTAATATATACGGGCTTAAAATAATTCTTTTAAATAATTTAATTTTATTAAATAACCCTGGTAATAAACTAATAATGCCTAATTTAAATTTTGGAATAAAACTTTATATACCTAAAGACGAAGAAGAAGATAAAACTATTCAAGTTAAAGATAGAGATTTGTATGATAAAAAGGATTACTTTTCTAAATCACCTAGACTTAGAAGAATAATTGAAACAAAAAAAATTAAATTAAGTCCACCGCCACAAAGAGG
>JAFUBK010000074.1 GCA_017460245.1 Bacilli bacterium | reverse complement strand
CAAATGAAGATTTATTTGTTTTAGTTGGATGTGCGCTGGTATGTGGGAAGTTTTTGAATATGTGTGTAATATTTTTGTTGGTGGCGATGCACAAAGAGTTGCATTAACTGGAGTAAATGATACAATGCTTGATATGATTGTGGCTTTTAGTGGTTCTTTGGTAACTAGTATAATCTCTTCTTTTTGTAAAATGAATAAATTATATGTAGAATGAGAAGGAAAAATTTAGAATAACTATATTTTTTCTTTTTTTTGCATTATAATATATATAGGTGATAATGATGAATGAAAAGGTTTTATCAATTATTGAAGGACATAATAAAGCTATTAGTTATGAAGAAATAATGGAAAAGCTTACTTTGGAAGAAGCTAAAGAGCTTGGACAAACTTTGGTGGATTTAGAAAAAAATTTAAAAATAAGAACTACTAATAAAGGGAAGTACGAAAAATTTCGTGATTTAAATCAAAAAGTAGGGACTTTAATTGTTAATCCTAAAGGATTTGGTTTTGTTACGGTTGATGGTGAGGATGAGGATTACCATGTTTCTAAAGAAAATATGAAAAATGCAATTAATGGTGATGTGGTTGTTATAAGTGTTATTAACGATGTACGTCGTGAGGCAGCTATTAAAAGGGTAAATGAAAGAAATTTAAATGATTTATTAGTTGGTGAATTTTATATTAAGGATAGTAAAAATTTTATTAATTTAGATGATGATAAGTTAAAAATTGTTGTGGAAATTCCTGAAGATAAAACTAAAAATGCAGTAACTGGTCATTAGGTTATTGTTAAACTTGATGAAAATATTCAAAACACTAATTACTATCAAGGTGAGGTTGTAAGGATAATCGGACATAAAGATGATCCTGGTGTTGATATATTGTCAATTGCGGCTAGATATAACATTATTGATGTCTTCCCTGATGAAGTTGATAAACAATTAGAAACAATACCTTCTGTTGTTAGTGATGAAGAGATGGAAGGTAGAAAAGATTTACGTGAGGAAATGATATTTACTATTGATGGTGATGACACAAAAGATATTGATGATGCGATAAGTATTAAGATTTTAGAAAATGGAAATTATGAGCTTGGTGTACATATTGCGGATGTCTCTTATTATGTTAAAGATGGAACTGCACTTTATGATGAGGCGTATAATCGAGGAACTAGTTCTTATTTAGCTGATACAGTTATTCCAATGTTGCCACATCAATTATCAAATGGGATATGTTCTTTAAATCCTAATGTTGATCGTTTAGCTATTTCTTGTGTGATGGAAATTGATGAAAATGGAAATACTGTTAGTAGTGACATTTTTGAAAGTGTTATTAAATCTAGGAAACAAATGACTTATAAAAATGTTAATAAGATAATAGAGGAAGATGTTGTTCCTGAAGGATATGAAGATTTTGTTTCTACTTTGAAGCAAATGCATGATTTGGCTAAAATTATTAGAAAAGCTAAAATAAATAAAGGATATATTGATTTTGATGTTGATGAGCCTAAAATTATTGTTGATGATAAAGGCAAAGCTATTGATGTTCAAAAAAGAGTACGTGGTGAGGGTGAAAAATTAATTGAAGATTTTATGATTGCGGCTAATGAAGCGGTGGCAACGACAATTTTTTATATGGAACTTCCTTTTATTTATCGTATACACGGTGAGCCTTCTTTAGAAAAAATACAAAGTTTTATGACGTTTTTAAATGTTTTGGGATATAAAGTTAATGCTAATATGAAAAATATAACTCCAAAAACGATTCAAGAAATTTTAAATCAACTTCATAATAAAGAAGAATATCCAATATTATCTTCAATGCTTTTACGAAGTATGCAGAAAGCTGTTTATGATGTTAATAATATTGGCCATTTTGGGCTAGCAAGTAAATGTTATACTCATTTTACTTCACCTATTAGGAGATTTCCTGATTTAAATGTTCATAGACTTTTAAGAACATATTTGTTTAATAATAGTATTAATAATGAAACTATGAATTATTTTAATAATACTTTACCGCAAATTGCTAAACAATCCTCAGTTAGAGAAAGGGCTGCTGTCGACTGTGAAAGAGATGTAACTGATATGAAAATGGCCGAATATATGGAAAGTCATATTGGCGAAGAGTATGACGGAGTTATTAATACAGTCACTAACTACGGTTTTTATGTTGAACTTGAAAATCTAGTAGAAGGGCTTGTAAAAATTGAAGATTTACCTGGTGATTATTATATTTATCAAGAAAATGCTTTTTGCTTAATTGGGAAAAGGACACAAAAACGTTATTTACTTGGTGATAAGATAAAAGTGGTTGTTGATAGTGTTGTTAAGGATAAGGGACTTATTAATTTTAAACTTGCAGAAGGGGGTAGTAAAGGTGGAAATAAACAACCGAAAAGCTAAGTATGATTATCAGATTTTTGAAACCTTTGAAACTGGTATTGTTCTTACGGGAACTGAAATAAAATCAATTAGACTTGGCAAAGCCAATTTAAAAGATAGTTATGCGACTATAAAAAATGATGAAGCACTGCTGATAAATATGCATATTAGTCCTTATGAACAAGGCAATATTTTTAATCACGAGGAGACTAGGACAAGAAAACTTTTATTGCATAAAAAAGAGATACTTAAGTTAAGAGACAAAGTAAAACTAGAAGGCTATACTTTGATTCCTATTAAGTTATATTTTAGTGGTAATAAAGCAAAAATTTTGCTTGGTCTTTGTAAAGGTAAAATAAGTTATGCTAAAAGAGAGGCTATTAAAAAAAGAGATATTGAAAGAGATATTAAATCTAGAATGAAAAGGTGATTTTTATAGAAAAAGGTTGTCCTAATTGTGGTAGAATCGTAGATGCTTCTTTGGATGTATGTCCTTATTGTAATTGTAATTTAAT
>JAFUBK010000073.1 GCA_017460245.1 Bacilli bacterium | reverse complement strand
TTTTTGAAAAAGAAGCTATGTTTCATATTAAATATATGCATATTCATCCATTAGAAGATGGTAATAAACGTACTGGAAGATTAATTTTAACAACAAATTTAGCTAAACATGGTAAGCCACCGGTTATTATTACAAATGCGGACACTGATTTTTATTATAAGTTATTAAACGAAAGTAATTACGATGAGTTTGCGGAATTTTTAGCACTTCGTTCACGATTAGAAGATAATACTATGTGTGGTTTTTACAAAGCTAGAAATGGTTTAGATGTTTTGGAAGAGTTGGATGCTAAACAACTTAGAAAAACGTTGTTTTCAAAAAATAACACCTGATTGGTGTTATTTTTGTATTAATCTATATATGTTAAATGAAGGGGTGTTTAAAAATCTAAAGTTATATTTTGATAATCCAATACCATTTGATACATATAAGTCTGTATTGTTTATTTTGTAATGACCGTCTACGTATTTTTTGGCACCTTCTTTAGTGTAAACTGGTCCGATAAATGGGATTTTTACTGTACCACCCATTGCATGACCTGCCAAAACTAAATCATAAGGATTATTTTTTAATTGGTCTATGTAGTCGGGTTCATGCATTAATAATATTTTATAAATTGGCCCATTTTTTTCAAAAGAGTTTAAAAAGTTTTCTGTTTTTTGGTTTTTGTTTATAATTGACTCTTTGTCTTTTAGTGAACTTACTCCACCTAAGAGAAGAAAGTCATATCCGTTGTTATAAATGGTATCGTAATTGTTGTTTAGGTTTATAAAACCACCATTTGTAATAATGTTTTCCCATTCATCAAATTTTAAATCGTTGTTTCCGCTGATTATATATTTACCGTTGGTAGCTGATATTTTATTAAGTTCTTCGCTGATTTTAGTAGCTTTTGTAGTAGTCATTTTTGTATCTTTGTCTATTAGGTCGCCGGTAAAGACAACAATATCAGGTTCAAAATTGTTTATTTTATTTATTAGTTTTTTTAAATCTTGTTTATTAAAAACTCGTCCATAATGAATGTCGGTAACATGAACTATTTTAAATCCGTTAAAATTTTCAGTAATTTTTTCACTTTTGATATTGTATTCATGAACTTTAATATTTTTTATTTCTATTTTTGTTCCGTAAAGGTATATGCCACCGGTTAATATAATTAGAAAAAATATGAACTTTATTATTTTGCTCATTTTATCACCATTTTCTTTTAATTAAATAATAGAAGGAATACTTGAAGACTCATAAGAATTCCATTATGCATCATATGAAAACCAATTGTTACAAAAATGTTTTTTGTTTTTGTAAGAATATAAGCAAAAACAAATCCAAAACTGCAGTATGAAATCATATATAAAGGTAGAAGTTCTAGAGTTACACCACCTAAAAGGTGAAGAGAACCAAAAATTAAACCGGACGTTAAAATGAAAAGAAAGTTATTTTTAAAAATATTTCTGAATGCTAATCTAAATACAGACTCTTCTAAAAGTGGAGCAAGAAAAACTGCTGATATAAATGTATAAATTGGAGCTAACGAAAACTGGTCTCTGATAGCTGTTTCATTTCCAGACATATCACCACCTAAAATAGCTATTAAAGAGTTGGCTGCCATCATAAGCATAGCTCCTAATAAATAAAATTTAAAATTATCTTTAAAGTATTCAAAATGATGTTTTTTTAAATCTTGCCAAGCTTTTTTTATTTGTGATTTGAAAATTAATAAAATGAGTGTAATCATTATTATTTCAACTGAAAAGTTGTAGAATTCTTTAATGGTTATTGATAAGTCGTTATATTTTATGTGAAATAATGATAGTGGAAGTGTGGTAAATATGCTGAAACTAAAATATATAAGAACAGCTAATAAGCCTTTAAATATGTTTTTAAATCTTTCTTTTTCTTGGATTGAAAACATGTTCGTATCATCTCCTATATTGTATTATACCATAATTTTATCGAAATACTTCTTATTTTGAAAAAGATACATAAACTAGATAAAAATAGCATAAAATTAATTAAATTGTTTGAAAATATTTGAAGTTGTGTTATAATATGATTGACTTCATGAGTGACAAAGAGTGGGAAATCCCACTCTTTAATGTAGTAGGAGGAAAATATGATAGAAGAAAAAGTGCGCGACTTATTGGTTAAGCCAATTACGGATGCCGGTTATGTTTTAGATGATGTAACATATGGTAAAGAGGGAAGTGTTAATACTTTAACTGTAGTTGTCGATAAGGAAATCGGATATATTACGGTTGGTGATTGTGTGGATATTAATGGTATTATCGATCCTCTTTTAGATGAGGCTGATTTAATAAGTGAAAGTTATGTACTTGATGTATGTTCAAAAGAGAAAGGAAGTGATTAATGATGAATGGTAAAGAGTTTAAGGCGGCAGTAGATGCTTTAGCAAAAGAAAAAGATATTGATAAGAATACAATTTTTGACGCAATGGAGTTAGCTTTGACTTCAGCTTATAAAAAGAATTACCACTCTTTGTCTAATGTACGTGTTGATATTAATAGGGAAACAGGAGATATTAAAATTTATTCATTTAAAACAGTTGTATTAAGTGAGGAATGGGAAAAAGAAGAAGGTAAATATGAAACTGAAATTATTACTGACGAAGAAGGTAATGAAGAAGAAGTGGAGAAGGATTATTATTTTGATGATCGTATTCATATTACTTTAGATGAAGCTAGAAAAATTGTTCCAGGAATTAAAATTGGCGAGACAATTGAAGAAGAAGTTACACCAATGGATTTTGGACGTGTGGCAGCGGCTACTGCTAAACAAGTTGTTGTTCAAAAAATAAGAGAAGCTGAAAGAGAAATTATTAATAGTGAATTTGCTGACAAACAAGATGAAATGGTTGTTGGAACTGTAGCTATGGAAGATGTACGTAATTACTATATTGATTTAGGAAGAACGCAAGGAATTTTACCAAAATCTGAAATTATTCCTGGGGAAACTATTAAGATGGGTTCTAGTATTAAAGTTTATATAAGCAAAGTTGAAAACAACTCTAAAGGGCCTTTAATTTTACTTTCAAGAAGTCATTTTGGTTTTGTTAAAAGATTGTTTGAACTTGAAATTCCAGAAATTAACGAAGGTATTATTTTAGTTTATAGTGTAGCTCGTGATGCAGGAAATCGTACGAAAATTGCGGTTTATTCTGAAAATCCTAATATTGATCCAGTTGGAGCTTGTATTGGTGAAAAAGGTAGTCGTATTAATAGAATTATCGATGAATTAAATGGCGAAAAAATTGATGTTGTTCCTTATGACAATGATGAGGCTAGATTTATAGAAAACGCCCTTAGTCCAGCTAAGAATTTACATGTTTTTGTAACTGACGAAAAGAAAAAAGAGGCGTTGGTGGTAGTTGATAAGGACAATTTGTCACTTGCGATTGGTAAAAAAGGTTTGAATGTTCGTTTAGCTGCTAGACTTACGCATTTTAGAATTGATGTTAAAACTATTTCTGAAGCTAAAGAATTAGGAATAAATATAGTTGAATAAAGTTAGAAAAATACCAATGCGTATGTGTGTGGTAACTAAGGAAAAACTACCAAAAAAAGATTTGATTAGGGTTGTTAGAACTGAGACTGGTGTTGTTGTTGATGCGACTGGAAAAGTTAATGGTCATGGAGCTTATTTAAAAAAAGATTTAATAGTTTTTGAAAAAGCAGAAAAAACTAAAATATTGGATAAAGTATTAGAAACTGAAGTACCAAAGGAAGTGTATGATAGTTTAAAAAAATTAATTTAAGGAGGTGCATATTATGATGAGCGTTTTGGAATATGCTGAAGATGTAAATAGAACAGTGGAATCTATTTTAAATAAATGTCAGGAGTTAGGAATTGATATTAGTAATGAAGAAGATTTACTAGATGAAGATGCAATTGTAATTCTTGATAATAATTTAGAGACTGACG
>JAFUBK010000008.1 GCA_017460245.1 Bacilli bacterium | reverse complement strand
CAATTAAGTAATACATAAAACTTGCCATAATAGAAAGTAGAATAATGCCAGTAAATACCAAATTTAAATTAAATATCTGCGATCCATACATAATTAAATATCCAACACCAGCTTTAGAAACTAAAAATTCCCCCATAATAACACCGATAAAAGTTAGGCTAATATTAACTTTAAACGTGTTGATAATATTACTCACATTACTTGGTAAGATTAACTTTAAAAACAATTGCCAATCAGACGCTTTAAAACTTTTCATAACTCTTATCTTGTTTTTATCAGTACTAGTAAAAGCTTGATAAACATTCATAATTGTAATAATAACAGAAATAAGTAAAGCCATGAGTATGATAGAAAAAGTTCCCGCTCCAGCTATAATTATAATAATAGGCCCCAAAGAAACCTTTGGTAAACTATTAAGAACTGTTAAATAAGGATCAAGTACTTTAGCTAAAAATTTGTATTTCCAAAGCAAAGTAGCTATAAACAAACCAATAAATGAACCAATAACAAAACTAATTATAACTTCATAAAAAGTAATGCCTATATGATAAAACAAAGTACCATCTTGATACAAAATTAAAATTGTTTTAATTATTGCTTTAGGACTAGAATAAATAAAAGTATTAATCCATTCATTATCCGCACTTATTTGCCAAATAATAACAAATAAAATAATAAGTAGTATTTGTATAAATTTAACAAAAAATTTATACAATTTTAAATTTTTCAAGTATTTTTTATGTTCTAAACTATACATGATAATCGATATCCTTCCAAATTAAATCATAATAATAACTAAACTCTTTAGCCTTTCTATTAGAAATTGGATTAGATTTATTCGTTAGTTTAATTTCATAGATATTTTTAATAGTACTTGGCCTTTTTGATAAAACAATTACTTTATCAGCCATACTAATAGCCTCACTAATATCATGTGTAACCATAATCGCACTCTTTTTTTCTTTTTTAATAATTCTATATACATCATCAGAAACAGCTAATCTTGCTTGGTAATCTAAAGCAGAAAAAGGTTCGTCTAAAAAAAGCAAATCTGGTTTAGTAGCAAGCGTCCTGATTAAAGAAACTCGTTGCCTCATACCGCCTGACAAATTTGAAGGATGTGCATCTTTAAATTCATAAAGACCATAAGTTTTTAATAAATCGCAAACAAATTTTTTATCTTCAGAAGAAACTTTACCATTAAGTTCTAATCCCAGTAGACAGTTTTTAAAAATAGTTCGCCACTCAAATAAATTATCACCCTGAAGCATATACCCCAATTTTAAATCGTCTTTAAATTTAATTGTTCCAGAAGAAGCTTTATCTAAACCGCACAAGATAGATAAAATTGTTGATTTTCCACAACCGCTTGGGCCGACAATAGCCACAAATTCGCCATCTTTTAAAGTAAAAGAAAAATCATCAACAGCCAAGGTTTCCCCATCTTTTGTATGATAAATTTTTCTTAAATTTAAAGCACTTAAAATATCCATTATTTCGTTGTATATTTTGTCGTAACTAGTTTTTTATATGGCGCTTTTTTATCTAATTTACCAGCATTATTCATAATTTCTTCAATATGATTAAAATCAGATTCTTCAATATAAATGTTGTCAAACCAAGAATCAATATTCATATAATTCTGAACAATAGCAGCCAAATCTTTTTTAGAAGTGTCAGGAAATTCATTAGCAATTACATCTGCAACCTCAATAGCACTATGAGTGTGAACATAATCAAGACCTTTTTGAATAGCGGTAGAAAAACCTTTAATAACATCTGGATTTTCTTTAATATAACTCTTTTTGGCGTTATAAGCCGTATATGGTACAACACCACCAAGTTTTCCTATAGAGGCCACAATATATCCATATCCTTTATTTTCTAATTCTGAAGCCGTCGGTTCAAACAAACTAACAAAATCACCATTGCCACCAATAAAAGAACCACTCATTGCTGAAAATTCAACACTAGTATCCAAATTTAAAGAATCACTACTAATACCATTAGAATTAAGTGCATATTCTAAAGTCATTGCTGGCATTCCTCCCTCACGGCCTGCAAGGATTTTTTTACCTTTTAAATCCTCAAGTGAAAAGTCGCTAATTTTTTTTCTAGAAACTAAAAAACTTCCATCACGTTTTGTAAGTCCGGCAAAATTAATCAAATAATCTTTTTCTCCACCATTATAAACATAAATAGTGGCTTCACTTCCACAAAAACCTATTTGAACATCACCAGATAAAACAGAGGCTGTAACTTTATCCGCTCCAGCTGTTAAAATAATCTCAACATCTAATCCTTCTTCTTCAAAATAACCAAGTGACTTTGCCACATATTGTGGAGCATAAAAAACACTGTGTGTAACTTCTCCAACTTTAACCTTAGTAAGGTTATTTTCAGTTTTAGATTCCTTAAAAACAAACAATCCTGTAATTACAAGACCAATAATAATAATTCCAACTAAAATTCTCTTCATATTTTCTCCTTCCTATCAATGTATTATATTCACAAAAAACAAAGTCGTGATAATAGAAAAAAAGCCATTAGGCTTTTAATTTTCCTTGCACAAGCAAACTAAGTAATAGAACATTTTGATCATAGGTACCTTTATAATCATCTATTCCATTTTTTAAAGCAAGAAGTTCTCTATTATCAAAAGAACTATCTATTCCAATTTCTTTAAGAGCGTCGACAATAGAACCTCCTTGATAATTATCGTTGCTTAGGTAGTATGTATTTGTATCAATTTTTAAGTCAAAACCAACGACATTATCAGATTTGTGATAAAAAGTTCTTAAAACCTCTTGCTTAATTTCCTTAACAAAAACATCGTCTATAGTATTATCTTCTTCTAAAATATTTTGATTTTCATTAATTTTCTCAGGTTCATTATTATCATTTTTCTCAGCATCTTCTTCGTTATAAATAACCTCTTCGTTAGTTTCATTTTCACTCTTTTTAATATTTTCATTTAAAACACCACTCTCCTCACTTTTTTCGGTATAAGAAACATTAGTGTTTTCCACAGCTTTATACAAAAATTCCTTTGGATCCATTCGCGTTTCATCACTTTTTCTAACCTCGAAATGTAAGTGGACACCATACGCATTGCCAGTTTCGCCCATTGTTCCAATTTTTTCACCTTTACTAACACGTTGACCATTTTCAACTATAACTGTTCCATATTTCAAATGCGCATATAAAGTTTTTGTTCCATCGTCGTGCCTTATTTTAACAAAGTTTCCATAAGTATCCGTTCCAACCGTGTTGTGATTAGTATATTTCACATCCTTAACAACAATTTCAACCACCCCATCAGCAAACGCAATTACATCATCAATACTGCCTCCGGCGCCTACAATATCCACAGCTTGATGACTATAGGAATAATCATTTGAAATAACTTCATTCATACATTCAAGTATATGTACAGTCATATCTCACCTCCTTCCTATT
>JAFUBK010000072.1 GCA_017460245.1 Bacilli bacterium | reverse complement strand
TGAAGCAAATACGGCAGATGCCATAGTTTTTTAGTACTGAATGTGGTCTTCCACAAATTGAACAACGTGTGTAAGCACGAACTTGATACTTTGGCTTTTTGTTAGCTTTTACGATCATACTTTTTCTAGCCATAATTTCCTCCTAATTTGTTATTTTTTAAATGGCATACCGAAACCTTTAAGTAAGTCTAACGCTTCGTCATTAGTTTTTGCAGTTGTTACAAATACGATGTCCATTCCACGTACTTTTACAACTTTATCATAATCTATTTCTGAGAAAATTAATTGTTCTGTAAGACCTAGAGTGTAATTTCCTCTTCCATCAAATGATTTTGGGTTTATTCCTCTAAAGTCACGAACACGTGGTAATGTAATACTAATTAGTTTATCTAAAAAGTTATACATATTTTCTCCTCTTAAGGTTACTTTACAACCAATTGGTTGTCCGGCACGGATTTTAAAACCAGCAATTGCTTTTTTTGCTTTTGTAATTATTGGTTGTTGTCCGGTAATTGTTTTTAAGTCTTCAACAGCAGCTTCGATTAATTTTGAATTTCCAGCGCCGTCACCAACACCCATGTTAACAACGATTTTTTCTAACTTTGGTAGTTCCATTGCACTTTTGTAACCATATTTTTCTTTTAAACTAGGTACGATTTCTTTACTATACTTTTCTTGTAGGCGGTTCATATATACCCTCCTTTCAGGTTTAGTCAAGTTTTTCTTTTGATTTACTTGAAATTCTTACTTTTTTACCATCTTTTTCTACGCGATGAGCAATTCTTGTTCCTTTTTTTGACTTTGGATCAATTATCATAACGTTACTTGCGTGAATTGGTCTTTCAATTTCGATAATTTCTCCATTATTTCCACCGTTTGGTTTAATATGCTTGTGGGCAATATTAACGCCTTCAACGATGACTTTATTGTCAGCTTTAAGGGTTTTTATTATTTTGCCTTCTTTGCCTTTGTCTTTTCCGCTAATTACAACAACTTTATCTCCTTGTTTTAATTTCATATTATTCCTCCAAACGATTATAGTACTTCTTTTGCAAGTGATACTATTTTCATAAAATCTTTTTCACGTAATTCACGTGCGACTGGTCCAAATACACGAGTTCCGACTGGAGTTTTATCGTCTTTGATGATAATGCATGCATTGTCGTCAAATTTGATGTAAGACCCATCTTCTCTTCTTAGACCTTGTTTTGTTCTAACGATAACTGCTTTTACAACTTTACCTTTGCCAACAGTTCCGTTTGGTGTTGCCTGTTTTACAGTTCCAACAACGATATCTCCGATGTTACCTGTTTTTACTTTACTTCCACCTAATACTCCGATAACTAATAGCTTTCTAGCTCCTGAATTGTCAGCTACTTTTAATACACTTTCTGGTTGAATCATAATAATCCTCCTTTATTATAAGATAACTGCTTTCTCTACTATTTCAACCAAACGATAGTGTTTAGTTTTTGATAGAGGTCTTGTTTCAGCTATTCTTACGGTATCTCCTAAGCCTGCTTCATTTTTTTCATCGTGAGCAGCATATTTTTTAGAGTATTTGGCTCTTTTGCCATAAAGTTTGGCTTTTGTGTAAGTTTCTACTAATACGGTAATTGTTTTGTCATTAGATGCACTAACAACTTTTCCAACTAATTCTTGCTTTCTTTCCATAATTTCCTCCTAGTCTTGTAGTTCGCGTTCACGTAATATGGTTTTCATACGCGCTACGGCTTTTCTAAGTTCTTTAATTCTTGAAGGTTTTTCAAGACTTCCAGTGGCCTTACTGAAACGTAAGTTAAATAATTCTTCTTTAGACTCAGCAATTTTGGTTTTTAGTTCTTCATCGCTTAATTCTCTTAATTCCTTATTTGTCACTTTCTTCACCACTTTCTTTCTTTACAAACTTACACTTGATTGGAAGTTTATGCATTGCCAGCCTCAAGGCTTCTCTAGCAACTTCTTCACTTACACCGGCAACTTCGAACATTACTTTTCCTTTTTTTACTACGGCTACCCATTGTTCTGGTGCACCTTTACCTTTACCTTGACGAGTTTCTAATGGTTTTTTAGTTAATGATAAGTGTGGGAAAATATTAATCCATACTTTTCCTCCACGTTTCATATAACGAGTCATTGCTACACGGGCTGCTTCGATTTGTCTTTGTGTAATCCAAGCACCTTCCATAGCTTGAAGACCATAATCACCAAAGTGAACGGTTCTATTTCCTCTAGATACGCCATCGTATCTTAAACGATGTGGACGACGATATTTAGTTCTTTTTGGAATGACTGCCATTTTCATTACCTCCCTTATCTTTCTTTTCAGGAAGGATTTCTCCTTTATAAATCCATACTTTTACACCGATTTTTCCATATGTTGTGTCGGCTTCTTTGGCTGAATAATCAATATCAGCTCTTAAAGTATGAAGTGGAATTGTTCCCTCAGTATAGAATTCGCTTCCGGCAATTTCTCTTCCGTTTAAACGACCTGATACTTGTGTTTTGATTCCTTTTGCTCCTGATTTCATTACATTTCTAATTGCTTTCTTTTGAGCAACTCTAAATGATACTCTATTTTCTATTTGATGAGCAATACTTTCTGCAACTAATGCTGCTACTAAATTTGGGTTTTTAATTTCCTTGATTGAGATGTGTACTTCTTCATCTACAATTTTGGATAATTCTTTTTTTAATTTTTCGATTTCGTCGCCGCCATGACCGATTACAACTCCTGGTTTTGCAGTGTTGATGATTACTTCGGTTTTGTCAGCGGCTCTTTCGATAAGAATATTTGAAACTGCTGCGCCAGCTAATTTTTTCTCTAAGAATTTACGGATTTTGTAGTCATTATTTAAGTATTTAGCAAAATCTTTACCTTCGGCATACCATTTTGACTCCCAATCTTTGTTAATTCCAATTCTAAGTCCGACTGGACTAACTTTTTGACCCATCAGATTTCCTCCTTTGCTTAATTTTTCTCACTTACTACCACTGTAATGTGGCTTGATCTTTTTAGGATAGGATCTGGTCTTCCTTTAGCACCAGCTCTACCTCTTTTTAATGTTTTTCCTTCGTTTATATAAGCTTCTTTAACATATAATTCTTCTTTTTTTAGTTCTAAATTATTTACTGCATTGGCAACCGCAGAATTTAAAACTTTTTTTATTATTCTTGAAGCTTCTTTATTAAGGTTTGCTAAAATATTTTCAGCTTCAGCTACGTCTTTACCACGCACTAGATCGATAACCAGACGAGCTTTTCTTGGGGCGATTCTTACACCCTTAGCTATTGCTTTAGCTTCCATTTATATCATCCTTTCTGGTTATTTTTTCTTTTTGTCGTCACCGTGTCCGCCAAATTTACGGGTTAGCGAAAATTCTCCTAATTTATGACCAACCATATCTTCTGTCACATAGACAGGGATAAATTCTTTACCGTTGTGAACAGCAAATGTATGTCCAATAAATTCAGGATAAATTGTAGAACGGCGAGACCATGTTTTTATTACTTCTTTTTTTCCTGATTCGGTTAAGGCTTTTACTTTTTTCATTAAATGTTCATCAGCAAAAGGTCCTTTTTTCAAACTTCTAGCCATTTATAATCATATCCTTTCTTATTTTTTACGACGACGTACGATTAGCTTATTTGAAGCTTTTTTCTTATCACGTGTCTTATATCCTAAGGCTGGTTTACCCCATGGTGTCATAGGCCCTTTACGTCCGATTGGCGCACGACCTTCACCACCACCATGTGGGTGATCGTTAGGGTTCATTACAGATCCACGAACTGTTGGTCTAATTCCCATGTGTCTTTTTCGTCCAGCTTTACCATAATTTACTAGTTCATAATCAGCATTTCCAACTTCTCCGATTGTTGCACGGCAAGTACTTAATACTTTTCTTACTTCACCACTTGTTAAACGTAGTAATGTGTAAGCTCCTTCATGGCCTAGTACTTGAACGCTAGCTCCAGCACTTCTTGTCATTTGGCCACCTTTTCCTGGTTTTAGTTCGACATTATGAACTAATGTACCTTCTGGAATGTTTGCTAGCGGAAGAGCGTTACCTATTTTTATATCAGTTTCTTCGCCGCTTTCAATTTTCATTCCTACTTTTAAGCCTTTTGGTGCAAGAATATATCTTTTTTCACCATCGGCATAATTTATTAAAGCAATGTTAGCACTTCTATTTGGGTCGTATTCAATTGATGCTACAGTTCCGATTACACCATCTTTGTTTCTTTTGAAATCAATGATGCGGTATTTTCTTTTAGCTCCACCGCCATGGTGTCTTACTGTTATTTTTCCTTGGTTATTACGACCACCTGATTTTTTTATTGTGACAACCAATGATTTTTCTGGAGTGGTTTTTGTGATTTCTTCATTGACTAAAGTTGTCATACCACGTCTACCATTAGTTGTTGATTTATATGATTTGATCGCCATATGTATCCTCCTTAAGTTTAAAGTTCAATTGAACTTCCTTCTTTTAATTTAACAATTGCTTTTTTTACTTTATTTGTTTTTCCAGCGTAACGACCAACTCTTTTAGTTTTTGGTTTTACGTTTATTGTATTTACATTTTCTACTTTAACATTAAAAATGTTTTCAATAGCTTGTTTAATTTGAGTTTTATTTGCTCTTACATCGACACTAAATACATAAGTATTTTGGCTTTCTAAACTAGCTGATTTTTCTGTTATGATTGGAGCTTTTATAATGTCTCTATATTCCATTATGCAAGCACCTCCTCTATAGCTTTAACAGCTGCTTCTGTAATTACTAAGTTATCAGCTGCAATTATGTCTAAAACGTTGATTTAATCATATTGAAGTAAAACAACATTTGGGATGTTTCTTGTACTTAAAATAACGTTATCTGTAAGTTCGTCTACTACGATTAAAATATTTTTTTCTGCTTTAATAGCATTCAAAACATTAATCATATCTTTTGTTTTATTGCTTTCGACATTTAGATTATCTA
>JAFUBK010000071.1 GCA_017460245.1 Bacilli bacterium | reverse complement strand
TTTTACAGATTTAACAGCTAATATGAGCGCTAATTTATATGCTAAAGGCGATGCGATGGACTATGATGTTGTTATTTCTAATACTGGTGATTTTGATGCGTCACTTGATGATGTTTTGACTGATGTTAAAACTTCTAATGATGCGGTTAAAATTACGTTTTCGGGATATACTAAGGGACAAATTTTATATAAAAACACTACGCAAACTGTACACGTAAAAATAGAATATGATAGTAATTATTCGGGAACTGGTTCTGGAAGTGGCGAGGTTGAAGTTACTTTTAACTATACGCAGGCTTCTGGAGGTAATGTAACTCCGGAAGATAAATTTTTAGTAACTTATGATTGTACGGAAAATGGAGGGGCTGCTTGTACAACTAACAATGAGTATTTATCTGATGGAGCGACTGTTAGTTTAACTCCTCTTGGAAGTAAGAGTGGATGGACTTTTATTGGATGGAATACTAATAAAAATGCGACTACGGCACTTACAACTGCACCTACAATAAATAACGCTGATGTAACTTTATATGCAATATTTAAAAAAGAAGTTACTCTTACATATCAAAAAGGAGACAATGTTTCTTCTATAGGAAAAACAAGTGATACATGTACTATTTATAATGCAAATACTTATTGTACTGTAACTTTACCTAGTATTACACCTAATGGTGGATATAAGGCATCTGGTTGGTATGATGGCACTACTAAAGCTGGTAATGCAAGTGCTAGTTATAATGCAACTGATACTAAAACTTTAACGGCTAAAGCAACTGAAGACAGTTATACTTTAACTTATAACTATAATAATGCAACTTCTGGAAATACTTCTACTAGTAAGTCTGTAACTTATAATGGAACTTATGGGACTCTTCCAAGTCCATCAAGAGCTTATACAGTAACATACAATTATAATGGAGCTACTGGAGGAAACAGTGTATCTAATGCGACAGCAAATTATACTTTTGGTGGATGGTATAAGGAAAGTACATTTACTAATCAAGTAACTTCTTCTACAAAATATACAACTGCTGGAAATTCTGTAATATATGCGAAGTGGACAAGTGCCCAAATTACTTTACCAAGTCCTACTAAAACTAATTATGTATTTGATGGATGGTATAGTGAATCAAGTTTAACTAATAAAATAGGTGATGCGGGAACTAGTTATACACCAACTGCCAGCTCTACTATTTATGCGAAATGGGTAGAGGATAATGTTAGTGTAACACTTTCTACAACTGCTACTACTAATAGCGTTACTGCAGTAGCAAATGCTACAGCGGATTCTGGTATTAGTAAATATGAATTTAGTAAAGATGGGGGAAGTACTTGGATAAATAATGGCACAAATAATACTTATACATTTACAGGATTAACACCAGGTAGTGGTGCAATTACACAAACAAATCCAACTTGCCCATCGCCTTTGATTTTTTTAGAAGTTCCAGCAAATATGCAAAACGTAACAAATAGCTATTTTGGCCAAGAAACGTCATATCTTTGTTGTACTAGCACCACTTTGAATGCGCAAACTATTCGTCAATGTAGTCTTGCAACTGCAGCAAATGCTTGTCCATCTAGTGAATATACCCTTGAAGATGGAATGTGTGTTAAACAAGGGGATGATTATACAATTTCTACTAGGGTAACTGCTAATTCTGGCAAAACGGCTACAGATTCAAAAAGTGGTAATTTAGGATCTTTAACAAAACCAACATTTAGTGAGACTACTACGGGAATAAGAACAGTAAATATTACATATCCAGAAGGATGTGGAAACACCCTTACTTGCACATATCAGAAGAAAGATGCGTCAGGTAATAATGTCGGAAGTGCGGTTACTGTAAATAGTACAACAGCAGATGTACAATTTACTACATCTGGTTCTGTAGTAGCTACAGTATCAGATGGAACTAATACTGCAAGTGATAGTTATACTGTTAGTATAGGTAGCCCAGTACTTGCGACAGGTCCTAATTTTCAAACTAAAATGAATAGTTATAAATCTAGTGTAACTTCAATTGAAGTAGTAGATAGTATAAATGTGCCTAATGGGGCTACAGCAATTGATGTGTCAGCAGCTAATGATGGCTCTGTAATAGCTTGGATAGTTAACAATAAATTATATATTGGCGGCAATGGTGGAGTCATTGCTAATGCTGATTCATCAAGCTTGTTTAAATATTTTACTAGAGCTACAAGTATAGCTGTTTCAAATCTCGATGTAAGTAATGTAATAAATGCTAGTCATATGTTTGGAGCGTGCTTTAATTTAACAAGCTTAAACTTAAGTGGTTGGGATACATCAAATATGACAGATATGTCTTATATGTTTTCTGGAGAAGAAGAGGACTATATGGCAATAACTTCTATCACTTTTGGGTCTGATTGGGACACATCAAATGTAACAAATATGAGTAATATGTTTAGCTATTGTGAAAGTTTAGCAGCATTAGATGTAAGTAATTTTGACACATCAAGTGTAACAGATATGTCTGCAATGTTTGAAGAGTGTGGCAGCTTAACAAGTTTAGATGTAAGTGGTTTTGATACTTCAAGTGTAACAAATATGAGCGATATGTTTAATTATTGTAGCGTAGGATCGTTGGATGTAAGTAATTGGGACACATCAAGTGTAATGAATATGGGGCATATGTTTAATGGTTGCAGGAACTTAACAAGTTTAGATTTAAGTAGTTTTGATACTTCAAATGTAACAAATATGTCTTATATGTTTTCATCTATGGCAAACTTAACAACAATCTATGCATCAGACAATTTTGTGACGACAAAAGTTACTTCTACAAACTCTAGTACAGATATGTTTAAGAGCACTACTAAATTAGTAGGAGGAAATGGTACGGCAGTTGCAACTAAACAAGTATATGATAAAACATATGCTAAAATAGATAAGAGTGGTCAAGAAGGATATTTTACTTCTAATGTTTCATTACCGATACTTACAACAGGGTCTGATTTCCAAACTAAAATGGCAAGTTATAAATCAACTGTTACTTCAATTGAAGTAGTAGATAGTATAAATATACCAAGTGGTGTTACTGGTGTTGACGTATCAGCAGCTAATGATGGATCTGTAATGGCTTGGATTGATAATAATAAATTGTATATTGGCGGCAATGGTGGTGTTACGGCTAATGTTGATTCAAGTAATTTGTTCCAAGGATTTTATAGTGCGACTACAATTGATGTTTCTAAATTAGATACAAGTGATGTTACAAATATGTCATATATGTTTTCAACAACGGTGCATAACGGTCAAATGGCAAGATATGGAGCATTAACTACAATAATAGGATTAGACAGCTTTGATACAAATAATGTTACTGATATGAGTTATATGTTTTATGAAGATAAAAATCTAGCAAGTTTAGATGTAACAGGCTTTGATACAAGTAGTGTAACAAATATGGGTTCAATGTTTGGATATTGTAGCGGCTTAACAAGTTTAGATGTAACAGGTTTTGATACAAGCAGCGTAACAAACATGGGTTCAATGTTTGCTAATTGTAGCGGCTTAACAAGTTTAGATGTAACAGGTTTTGATACAAGCAGCGTAACAAACATGGGTTCAATGTTTAGCGGTTGTAGCGGCTTAACAAGCTTAGATGTAACAGGCTTTGACACAAGTAGTGTAACAGACATGGGTTCAATGTTTGGTAGTTGTAGAGGTTTAACAAGTATAGATGTAACAAGCTTTGACACAAGCAGCGTAACAAACATGGGTTTAATGTTTGCTAATTGTAGCGGCTTAACAAGCTTAGATGTAACAGGCTTTGACACAGGTAGTGTAACAAACATGAGGTCAATGTTTGTTGGTTGCACTAATTTAACAAGCTTAGATGTAACGGGTTTTGACACATCAAGCGTAACAATTATGAATTCAATGTTTAGAAATTGTAGTGGTTTAACAAGTTTAGATGTAACTGGCTTTGATACAAGCAATGTAACAGATATGGGTTCAATGTTTGCTGGTTGTAGCGGCTTAACAAGCTTAGATGTAAGTGGTTTTGACACAACAAGCGTAACAAATATGGGTTCAATGTTTAGTGGTTGTAGTGGGTTAACAAATTTAAACCTAAGCAATTTTGACACAACAAGCGTAACAAATATGGCTTCAATGTTTAGGAATATGACAAATTTAACAACAATATATGTATCAGAAGATTTTGTAACAACAGGGGTTACTTCTAGTTCAACAATGTTTGAAGGATCTACTAACTTAGTTGGAGGTAATGGTACGGCAGTTGCAACTAAACAAGTATATGACAAGACATATGCTAAAATAGATAAGAGTGGACAGGAAGGATACTTTACCGATGCAACTATTCCAGTAATATCTAGTCTTGCTACAAGTAATATTAAAACTAAAAGTATAAGAGCAACAGCAACAGCTACTGCTGCTGGAAATTCTTCTAATATTGCAAAATATGAGTTTAAGAAAAGTACTGACTCTACTTGGGTAGATAATGGTACAAGTAATATATATGATTTTACTGGACTTACTGAAAATACCTCATATACTTTAATGGTAAGAGTAACTAGTAAGGGTGGCGGTACTGCAACAAGTTCTGTAACTGCTAGAACAAGTACATTTAATGCTCCTTCACTTGCTAGTGCAACAGGAGATGATTATGCGAAAACTGTAAGGATAACATATCCTTCTGGATGTGGAAGCAGTCTTACTTGTACATATAGAATTACTAAAAATAATGTTAATCAAGGATCGGCAACTACAGTAAGTAGTACCAGTGCTACTGTAAATTTAAGTGGTGGTGGAACTTGGAGAATAATTGCTACGGCAAGTGATGGACAAACTACTAAAAATTATACATATACAGTAACTTTAATTTCACAACCAATTTTAGCTGATGGAACTACATTTAATTCAGAAATTACTAGTAATTATACGGTTAGTAATATAACAAGTGTAGAAATTGTTGATGTTGATCTTACAACAGGAGGATACTCTGATATATATGATTATATAGATGGTGAATATCCAAATGCGGTTGGTAGTGAAGTGGATGTCAGTGCTGCTCAGGATGAAGGAGTACTTGCTTGGTTTACCAATAACACATTATATATAGGTGGTGTTGGCGGAGTTATTGCTAATGTGGAATCTGGAATCTTGTTTAGAGGTTTTACAAATGTTACTAGTATGAATTTAACTAATTTTGATACAAGTAATGTAGAAAATATGAATTCTATGTTTGCTGGATGTACTAGTTTAACCACCTTGGATCTAAGTAATTTTAATACAAGTAATGTAACAAATATGGGTAGTATGTTTTTTGGCTGTTTAAGCTTAGCAAGCTTAGATCTAAGTAGTTTTGATACAAGTAATGTTCTATATATGACTGCTATGTTTGCAATTAATAATCAAGTATCTGATTGTCTTATAACTTTGGATTTAAGTAGTTTTGATACAAGTAATGTTCAGGATATGAGTACTATGTTCTGGAATAGACGTTCTTTAGAAACTATATATGTATCTAGTGATTTTGTAACAACGTCTGTTACTGGTGGTGTTGAAATGTTTACAAATTGTAACAGTTTAGTTGGCGGAAACGGAAGTGCATATAGTAATTATCTCGTTAACGATTATACATTTGCCCATATAGATGAGGGAACAAGTAATCCAGGATACTTTACTGAAGGAAACAGTATTCCTTCTTGGGTAAGTTCTAGATCTGGTTTAGAACCAGATCCTGTAACGCCAGGAAGATATATATATACTGGTGCTGATCCGGATAATTATATGTTGGTAATATTGCCTCACTCTTCTGAAGGTATAGTACCTTTAGATGTTCGCATTTTAGCGATCGAACCAGATGGAACAATTACAGCAATGGTAACTGATGCAAATATGACTGACATTTGGGATGCAAATGGAGGAAATAATTGGTCATCAGCGACACTTCGCAGTAATTTGCAATCTGCTAATTTTGAATATGTTAGTTATCCTCATACAATGAATTATATGTATAACGCAGGGTCTATTTATAGTGGAACTATCTATGATCTTAATTCTATGATTTCTTATGAAGAGGATGGCGCTGTATTTGATTATGTTGGCTTAATGACAGTTAGTGATTTTATAAAAGCTAGTGGTAATTTGTCAACATGTGGAAATATTAATTTATATCAAACAAATAACGCTACCTGTGTGGCAAATAACTGGATTGCTAATGAAATGAATAATAATGGTGTGTCTGTGCTATGGACAACAAATGGAATTCTTGATGTTAATGCAGTGTGGGGTGTTAGTTCTAGTGGTTTTAATAATTTTCCTTCTACATCTACTCAAAATTATTTTCCTGTTATCCATTTTTCTGCAGATCTTCCAATAGGAGAAGGTACAGGAGCTTCTGATAATCCATATATTACTACTAAGTATTATATGTATTCAAATAATACTAATGAAATGACGATTGGAACGAGTGATTATTCAGCAGTTAGTTCTTTTGTTGATCCGTTTAGTACTAATGTTTATTTAAGACATAAATTTGATGTGGATAATAGTGATACATTGGTGGAATCAGCTGCTTGTTTCACTTATGGCGGAGTTCCTTATTGCTTAATAGGTGGTGATGGTGGAGCAGCTTATAGTAAAAACGTTGCAACGCTTCAAGAAGCCTTTGGAAGCAATTATTCTAATTATTGTACTGATAACGGCTCCTATATCGACTGTAGAAACGTTCCAAACTTTAGTGCTATCGTGACTGATAATAGCGGCATTACCTCGGCTATTGATAGTAATTTCGGCTGTGATGTGTTTGAAGATGGTGTCTCTTTATGTGGTTAATAAAGTAATATTGTTATATTAGAATTATTCTAATTAGGGACTGTGTTCTTATGTTAATAAGAGGCAGTCCTTTTATTTTTTCTTATATACAAGACTTTTTGGTTATTTTATTGTATAATGTTAATGGAAGGTTTATTTTTTTTCCTTTTATAAAATATTTTGGAGGGATAATATGCGTGTCATACTTTTAGAAGATGTTAAAAAACAAGGTAAAAAGGGTGATATTATTAATGTTAAAGATGGGTTTGGAAATTTTTTAATTAATAATAAAAAGGCGGTTATGGAAACTAAAGGTAGTAAAAAAGTATTAGATATTCAAAATGCGGAAGCTGAAGCTTTGGCTTTAAAAGAACTAGAAGAAAGTAAACTAATTAAAAAATCAATAGAAAAACTTACTTTACATTTTAAAGTTAAAGTTGGTAAGGGTGATCAAGTTTTTGGAAGCATTAGTACTAAGCAAATATCTATGGAGCTAAAAAAACATAATATTGATATTGATAAGAGAAAAATTAACGTGAATGGATCTATTAATACTTTGGGTACTACTAATGTAGAAATTGATTTACATAAGGATGTAAAAGCTATTTTAAAAGTTCATTTAGAGAAGTAGGTGTGAAAATGAATGAAAAAGTTATGCCACATAATTTAGATGCTGAACAAGCTGTTTTAGGGTCAGTATTTTTAAGTAAAAATGCTTTAGAAAAAGTATTAGAAGAAGTTACTAAAGATACTTTTTATAGTGAAGCTAATGGTAAAATATTTGAAGCTATTAAATCTTTAGCTGAAAAAGGTAGCCCAATAGATATTACAACAGTTACGGCTTATTTAGATACTAATAAAATGTTAAATAGTGTTGGTGGGGTTAGTTATTTAACTGAAGTTATCAACTGTGTTCCTACGGCGGCTAATGTATCTGAATACATTAAAATAATTGAAGAAGCGTCTTTAAGAAGAAATTTAATTGAAACAGCAACGGATATTGTAAGTAGTGGTTTTTCTTCTACTGATGGTATTGGTGATATATTGGATAATGCTGAAAAAAGAATGCTTGATGTTATTCGTAATCGTAAAGGTAGTGAATTTAGAACTATTCAAGATGTTTTATTTAAAGCGCAATCTGATTTAGAAGAACTTTCTAAACAAAAAGGAGAAATTACAGGTATTCCTTCAGGATTTTATGATATTGACAGGCTTACTAAAGGTTTTCACGAAAATGAGCTTATTATTGTAGCTGCAAGACCAGCTATGGGTAAAACAGCTTTTGCTTTAAATATGGCTGTTAATATGGCTACCAGCGCTAAAAAAAGTGTGGCTTTATTTAATATGGAAATGGGCGCTGAACAATTAGTTAATAGAATGATGGCTTCAGTTGGTCAAATAGAAATGTCTAAATTACTTACTGGAAGACTAGAGCACGCTGATTGGAAAAGGGTTAATGAAGCGATTAGTAGACTTGCGGATACTAAAATGTTTATAGATGATACTCCAGGCCAGACGGTAAGTGAAATTAGAGCTAAGTGTAGAAGACTTGCTAGTAGTTCAGATGGCCTTGATATTGTTATAATTGACTATTTACAATTAATTAGTGGCACGGCTAAATATGCTGGTCAAAGACAGCAAGAAGTATCTGAAATATCACGATCTTTAAAAACAATGGCTATGGAACTTAATATTCCAGTTATTGCTTTAGCGCAGTTATCACGTAGTGTTGAAGGAAGAGAAGATAAAAGACCAATGCTTTCTGATCTTCGTGAATCAGGTTCTATCGAACAAGATGCGGATATTGTGGCTTTCTTATATCGTGATGATTATTATAATA
The DNA here is from genome assembly GCA_017460245.1 of Bacilli bacterium. Taxonomy (GTDB): domain Bacteria; phylum Bacillota_I; class Bacilli_A; order RF39; family UBA660; genus Coprosoma. The sequence goes on along the minus strand of JAFUBK010000071.1, from coordinate 484 downwards.
AAGAAGCGGCTATAGATGAATTTACTAGTAAAAGTGAATTTATTATTGGGAAGCATCGTAATGGTCCTACAGCTACGGTTAATTTAATATTTAAAAGAAATACAAGTTCATTTTTCAATATGGAAAAAGAAGTGGGTGATGAATAGTGAGGAAAATACCGGTTATTCTGGTTGTTATACTTGTTTTAACAAGCATTTGTATTTTAGGCTTTGGGTATAAAAAATCAGCTTTACCAAATCATTTTTACCGTGTTTATATGGATGGTAAGGTTGTTGGAACTATTAAATCAAAAGACGCTTTGGAAAAATATATTGATGATAATGGAACGTATTATAAGAAAAAATATAATGTGGATAAAATTTATGCTCCTACAGGACTGCAGATTAAAGAATTTGTGACTTATGATAATAGTACAGATAGTATAAGAAAAGTTTATTCTAAAATAAAACAGCAATCAAATTTTGCAGTTAAAGGCTATGTTATG